>JAHFPR010000237.1 GCA_023269645.1 Alphaproteobacteria bacterium
CCCTTCCGACGACCCCCCCCTCCAGATCGTCGCCCTGCAATAATTGACGAATGGAATCACACCCCCATAGCTAACGCGTCCGGAACACTTGCCTCCGGCTCCAAAGCAAAATCCTCATGGTTGCCCTCACAGTGCTCGTTGGTTTTGTCGCCGCAGGCTGGGGCGCGTACCTGCTTTATGCCGCTGCGAGGCGAGAGATCACAAGAAAAGTGGGTAAACTACGGAAAAATCACCCGTACACTGCTGATCCGGTCTTTCACGGTTTCCTGAAATACTCGCTCTATGCAGGCATGGCGGCGGTGCTGTGCGGTACATTGCTCTACCGCTGCGCGCCCGCCTTCGATCGGATGGATCGAAAGCACCATATTCTCGACAAGCTCGACGATCCCTGAGTGGCGGTGGGTAGCAAATGACAGCACTCCCGCTCGCCGAAGGCTATCGTTTTACCTAGCGATCCATGCCTGAAGGCTTTTCGCGCGGCTTTTTCCCGCCTTTTCCGGTGAGGTGTTGCCAGCCGCGCTCCCGCCGCTCGTCCCGCGCTTCTTCCAGTGCCTTCACCTCATCGGGGCTGGCTCCACTTTCGCGCAGTGCCCGCTCCTCGCGGTCGAGCACCTTTTCCAGCACCTTGCGGCGGTAGCCCTTCGGCACGCCTTCGAGCACCGCCTCGCGCGCCTTCGCAATGTGGCTCTCGATGTCCGCCTCACCGCCCCACGCCACGAGCGCGTCAACATGGTGCAGGAATTGTTGGGCGATCGTGTCCGCCGGGCGTACGTCAGGCGGTGCGCCGGTCACGAAGTAGTCCTTGAAGTCGCAATGGCTGTGGAGCCATGTTTTTTCATAACCGAAGAAACCTTCTCCGTGGCGGAGGTGGTTCTTGGCTACGATCTGCCAATCCTCAAACTCGGTGGAGTCCTTCAGCATACCGCGCGTCTTCAGCGGCCAGCGTTCATTGGCTGCCATAAGCACGATCTCCAGATCATCAATGGTATAATTCGTGCCGTTCTCCCGTGAAGGGTACGTCTTTTGAGTTTCGAGGCAGTCCAGTATTTCCCGCGCATCCTTGCCGTCGGAAAGCCGGTATTTCTCGTCGTTATTTCCCGTGTCGCCCACACAATGCTCGACGTAAGTTGCTTTTCCGGGCGCAGCACCGTGCGCTCGTTTGCCCAATTATACGGGATAAATGGTTAAGAAATCGTTAGCGCGTCAGCGAGGCGACCACCAGCGCGCATTATCTGTAACGGACTTCGTTACAGATAATGGCCACCGTCATTGACGCGTCAGCGAGGCACACTCACTCTGCCGCCTCGCCGCCACCCGACCACGCACCTGCAAGCACCCCGGCAAGCCGCTCGAGGCTCGCCGCCACTCGCGGGCACGCGTGCTTGTAGTGCTTCACGTCGTACCAGGGTGCACCCGGCGCGACGATAGCCCAAAAAGCAGCCGCGAGCGTGTTCAGAAGCTCGACACTGTCCGGAGTCACCGCGAATACCAGCATTCTGTCGGAAAGCGCGATCCCGTTCGCCGCCGCCCACGCCGAGGCTCACGCGAACCGTGTGCGCGTCCACCACATCGGCAAGCACCGTGCAGAACCACCCGAAGGGATTTCCGTCCGACGCGAGGCCGCCGTCGCTCCGGTCATCCACAAAGAACTTCGAGCCTTTCTCGATGTTCTTGATGCGCTTGTCCGAAAACGCGCCGTATTCCTTCAGCAGGGCGTGTTTGAGCGGTGTCGGCGAGGGGTTCATAAGAGCCATCACGATCACACTATCGTGGAACCGCCTTCGTTGCTCCGGAACGCTCCGCCGCTGCGCTGCTCCAGTTACTTTCGCACCGGGCGAAGAGCAAATAGACGATGACCAGCGGCACTCCGAAACCAACGATGTAGGGGTGCTTCTCCCGGATCTCCAGCAACACGGACAATCCACCAAGGAGGAGCACCACCGCCCCCGCAAGGATTGCGACACTCAGGACGGCAATCAAATCCCCAGGACGAGAGCATGGAAGAACTGTGATGCCCGCATCCCTCAGTAGCAAGTCGGCTCCGGCGGCAAACCGCAGACTCAGCGCATTTTGGCCGCGTTTGCTGCCTATCGCGCCCGTCCTTTGGCGGTTTCTTTCCGCAGCGCCTGCCCGCGTTCTTCGGTGGCCTTGAGAACTTCGCCTTGCTCCGCCTCGCCAAGACCCTGCGCTTCACTTTTGAAGTGCTCGATGAATTGCGCCTCGGCTTCCGTCCTGCCTCCGAAAATCTTTCCGAACAGACTCGTATCTCGCTCCAGCCCTTCCCGGAGCCGCGCGTTCGAGTAGGAGGGGATAAAATGCTTGAGGTATTGCTTTACCGCGCCGCCCAGGGCTGCCGTGTCCTCCCGATCCTTCTCTGCCCGGATGCCTTCGGCGAGCTTGTTATGTGCCCTCCGCATGGCCTTTTCTTCGTGGCTCTCGATGTATTCACTTGCCGCCAGCTTGTCGAGTGGTTCGATCCAGTCGCGGCTCAGGTTATTTTCCAGTTCCCGCGTGAATGCTTCCAGCCCCGCGACCATTTCCTCCACGGTGCGCCCGTTCGTCAATCGCTTCTCCGCCGCTGCATCATCCATCACCGCCTTGCTCCATCGTTGGGTTCAAATTCCTTTCCGGGCGCAGCACCTTGCGCCACTTTGCCCCGATTATACGGGATAAATGGTTAAGAAATCGTTAGCGCCTCAGCGAAGCGTGGTCACCGCCCATCAACAGGGCAGG
>JAHFPR010000076.1 GCA_023269645.1 Alphaproteobacteria bacterium
CCCATATCCGCAGCCACGATAAACAGCGCATCAACATGGCCTGCTTTTGTGACCAAATTTTCCGGCAGGAAATCGGAGAGATCAAGAAGGTGCGTTGTGACATTTACCGCGTAACGCACCCGAAGATCCGTGGCCTGCAGGGCGAGTTCTTCCTGATTGCGCCCGGTAATCACCAACTGCCATCCACGTGCGGCCAGGCCACGGCATAACGCCACTGCGAGGGAGGAAGACGCGCCGATGACGAGAGCGGTTTTTGCTGTCATTCCTTCATCCCCAGTCTTATCGCCATTTCCGACATGAAATGCCGCGCCGGATCGCATTCCCGCACGATGCGCTTCCATTCCGGCAATGCATCACGGTACATCCTCTCGAAATGCCCCCTGGAGAGCAGCGCATCCTTGGTAAGGTATACCCGCCCTCCGAGATTTGCTACCTGCTCGTTTAACTCATGCTGCAGCGCGCACACCGCAGGAGTATTCGGAAAATCAAGTGCCAGGCTGAACCCGCGCAGCGGGAAGGAAAGCAACCCTTCGTGGTCGCCCATATATTTGAGCACTGCAAGATAGGAAAAACAGCCGCGCCGCCTGATCAATTGCAGCAAGGCATTCAGGTGATCCGCCACATCGGGGCTATCAGGAATCACGCACTGGTACTGAAAAAACCCTCGGCGGCCATAAAGCCGGTTCCAGTGCTGCAAACGATCTAGCGGATGGAAAAATCCTTCGAACCCCACCACTTCCTCAGGCAAGCTGTCGCCATACCGCCGGAAACGCCGCACATTATACAACGCCATAGAATAACGATTCAGTACAATGCCGGGGAAAAACGGGGGAATCGTTATGCCGCGGGTGGGTGGGCGATACGATGCAAGCGGCATCCCACCCTCATGCTCGCTGATGTGCGAAGCCATCTCGAAGACACCCCGCCCGAATGCATCGCCGCGCACGAAATGATCGATCCAGCCGATCTTATACTCGGCATCCGATTGGCGGAAGGCTGTCACCATCGCATGGATTGAGGGGGTTTTCTTCGTGTGCACACGTAATGACAAGGATGTGACAGGTAGTAATTGCAGGGTCATTTCTTCTATAATGCCGGTCAGCCCCATGCCCCCCGCAGTGGCCCAGAACACATCGGAATGCTCGGTTTTGCTGCACGTAATCGCCTCACCGGATGCCAGCCGCACCACACATTCCACAACGTGCCTTGCAAAATCACCCTGACGTGCATGATTTTTACCGTGCACATTGCTTGCGAACGCACCGCCTGCCGAAACGAATTTCGTACCAGGAATAACTGGCAGGAACCAGCCTGCTGGAATCACCACGTTCAGCATATCGGCAAGCGTCACGCCTGCTTCAACGCGGAGCACTCCCGTTTTTTCATCAAAGGCAATGAATCTGTCCAGCCTCTCCATCTCCACCACGCCGGTAACAGAAAGCGCGGCATCGCCATATGCCCGCCCGCAGCCGCGAGCGATTACCGGAGCTTCGTGTCCTGCAGCGAATGCGGCCAGCATTTGCCTTTTTTCCGGGCGATAGGTGACGCACTCCACCGCCGGAACCCCACCCCATCCGGAGAGTTTCTTCTTCTTTGCTGGAAAATGTTGCATACCGGGTAAGAATCTCTGTACGTTGTTCACATATAACATACAGTTCTTCGGTATTTCTTAAAAGCAAAAGATGGAGGCAGCGCACCCCTCACGCATCGCCGGGTATGTGCCTGCCCCATCCGCGCGGGCTTCTTCAATGGGCGCGGAAAGGTATGGCCATCATTCCCTGAACAGCGACAGTTTTTTCCTGGCCAGCACGGATAAAAGGTCTTGCATATTTTCACCGTAGGGACAGCAGACGATTTTTTCCATATCCGCATCCAGCGCAGAAGGATACCGCATAAGAATATGTTGCTGTGCGGCGGCACGGCGCTGGTGCAGTTCTGCACTCCACAGTATCCCCACCAGATACCCCACAGAGGCGCATATACCAATGGCAACCGCACCCCGATACCACGTGCGCTTATCTGCCGTGATAACAAGCAACGCAACCCAGAACAGTACGCCGAGCGAAATGTAACGGGACGAAGTGGCGGTAACGAAGTGGAGTTCTGTTCGGCCTATGCCTATCATAAAAGCACTCAGCAGCCCGTATATCGCCAGAAGAAAGAAGAACTGCAATTGCTTATCGCGATACCGCCGGATATTCATAATAAAAACATACCCCCCCAGTATGCCGGCGAGAATCGCGCCGCCTATTACAGGAAAGGTTACCGCATTGCCGATAAAGGTAAGGACAAACAATAAATACTCATGCGGATACTGTAGTATATACCGTAAACCGTGCAGGTCAGTAACGCCATGCACATTAATATGATGCTCCGGTTCCGTATAATCGGCAAAATACGCGATAATCACGGCAAGAAAAACCAGACACCACACGGCAAAGTGCTTCCAGTGGTGCTGCGGCACAGCCAGCAACAGCAATGCGCCCACCGGCCAGTATACCAGTCCCTGTCCCATCGAAAAGGTGGCGACAATACCGCACAACAGTGCCAGAAGAAAATCTTTGCCGGATAACGTATCCCGCCATTTCACCAGAAAAGAGAAGCCAAGTACTACCGCAAGCTCTGCCATTTGCCAGGATACACAAAAACCCCATAGCCAGTTTTCGTATTGTGCAAAGGAAAAAATCAGCAGCGGGGTTATGCACCACAGAAATGGCGGCAGTGGCTGGCCACGTTGTTTTTCATACTTCCGGATGTGCGCAGCGATGACAAGGAAGGTCATGCCCGCGAGCATTAGACTGCACATCATTTGCCACCGCACATCCCAGTGGGAGAGATGGATATTGGCCAGTATCAGCAATTTCGGGAAAAATATCCGGTGTTCATTGTGCTGTTTCCAGAGTTCCGACAGGGTTGGGGAATCATTATCCATTAAAGGCACAACCGTAGCCCATTCATCCAGGTAGGGTATGTTTACAGAAAATATCGCCACCCAGTAGATCAAAAGCACAAAAAACAGTGCCGCCGGTACATAACGCCTGTTTTGTTGCGACCAGTTATTCATCATGTCATCCCTATTGCTCATATGCTTAACTTCGTCCACGGGATGTGCAGTTCCCTCCGTGTGCATTCTCAGAACTGCAATCAACCGATTTATTGCCGAGAGCAGGAAACGGCGTTTGGTGAATCTGGCGTTTTCGACAGTACAATTGTGAGGGAAAAACCTGGAATACACAAGCACCACCATATCGCATTTCCTCGCTTTTTTGAAGCCGGTATATCTGGTGTGAGAGAAAGCGAAGAAAACTCACTTTAAGTTGAAAACGCGGTTATTTATTGCCGCAAGCCATGCGTGTAATTATTATAACACCCGAATGAATGCGGGCGGCTCCCCGCAACTTTCCTTGTCGTGGTTAACCCAGATATATCCAGGCTTCCCCGGCGCATCATTTTTCAGGAAGAGGACTGCCCGCACACGCATGGTAGAATCCATCATAGAGGCTTCCCCGTCACGGTAAATTATGGTGGCGGGGAGTAAAGCCTACGTTCGGTAAGGTCGTGCTGGCTTTTAGCGGTGAAGCCTGTTGCATACACCCGTGCCTCCCCGCCCTGGAGAGGGAAAGGAGTGCACTATAGTGTTTCCAAATAATATTCTTACAGAATATTATTTGGCATACGCTGCCTCCGCCGCGGTTACACAAACCGCGATCAATAAGGGTTTCTATGCTCCGGTGGAACAAGTCCATAATGAAGTTGTGCGGCGGATCAGGTTGGAATTTGAACTGTCCTCTCCGGACAAGCCGGGGAGGACAGTTCAAGCGGATGCACTGCTCGTTAAAAAAGTTATATTGCCATTGATCGGGAAGATGGGGTATTCTGGGGGCTGGCCTTCAACGTAAGAGAATTATTGTGAGTGATACGCGGTTCCGCCGACGGGTAACCGGCACGTGCCTGGTTTCGCTGCTGCTGATGTCGGCGGCGGGAGCTTTGGCGCAGGATGCGCCTGCGCCACCTTCCCCGCCCGCACCCGTGTTCGCGCCCGCCGCCGCGCCTTCCGGAGCACCCTCTGCTGTGCCGGTTCCGCCCGCGCCCGTTCCCGCACCTGTTGCTCCGGCGAAAGCTGCGGAAGCCCCGCCGCCCATGCCGGAAATGCCGGATGCGGCTGCTGCGTCGGGAGCATCTGTTGCACCCGCGCCGGGCGATGCTGTTGCTGTGCCTGCCGTTCCATCTTCTGTCCCGCTGCCTGCTTCGATTCCGATACCGGGCGCACCGCCCAAGGCCGCCGCCCCGGCAGCCGCGTCCGGAACACTGAACGCCCTGGAAAATGCCTTTGAGAACAGTGTTGCGGAGAAGAAGAAAGAGGAAAAACCTGCGTTGGCTGATCCCGCCGCGCCAGCCGCTGCTACTTCTGCCCCTGCTGCGCCGTCGGTAAATGGTGAGGTCAAAAGCGCGCAGGACAAAAGTGAGCAGGCCAAGAGTGAGCAGGAGATACAGGCACTCCTGAAAGGTGAAGGCGGTAGTGCGGCTTCGCCCGGTGCCCCGGTTGCCACACCGCAGCCCCCGGCTTCGGGAGCGGCGGTTCCTCCTGCTGCGCTGCCCCAACCTTCATCCGCGCAGCCTTCATCCGCGCAGCCGGGTGCGGTGGCCGTGCCGTTCTACCCGCTGCTGGGCGCGGGAACGCAGCCTGTCCAGAATAAAATCTCCGATGATGATGAGGAAATTCCTGCCGTCGCTGCCGGGGGTAAAAAAACCGCCTCCGGCATGACGCAGCAGGAGCGCGATCGGGAAATCAACACCATGCTTTCCGGGCTGAAAGGCGGAGAGAAAGCTCCCGTCACTCCCATTAAGGAAGTGGAACCTGTGCGCCCGCCCCGCATTCCGGGCTTCCTTTATGAGAAGGAGCGGAGCGAGGATAATGCACATCTTCCGCGCATCTATAGCGGCAGTGAGATGAGCGCGCTGCTTGTCCATGCTGCCGAAACGGGCGATCTGAACGGTGTGGATGCGTTGCTCCACTCCGGGCAGGATGTCAATAAACCCGCAAGCGATGGCATCACGCCGCTGATCGCCGCCGCCCGCGCCGGGCAGAAAAATACCGTGCAATACCTGCTCGCCAACGGTGCGGATCCCGATATTGCAGATAAAGAGGGGAAGACACCGCTGATCGCCGCTGCCGGAGCCGGTGCGCTTGATGCCATGCAGCAGTTGATGGACAGGGGCGCAAATCCGGATGCGCACGATGCCAAAGGCAATACAGCACTGCATAATGCCGCTGCCGCTGGCAAGAACGATGCCGCGCGGCTTCTGTTCCTCCGGGGGGCTGATCCGCGCATCGCCACTCCGGCAGGGGTGACACCCTCCGCCCTGGCGCGGCAGCAGGGCAATACAGAACTTGCAGCAAAGCTGGACGAGGCCGCGCTGCATTATGTGCCGGGTATCGCGCAGACGCGTGTTGCAGGCGAAGGGGCTGTTTCGGGTAAGCATGGCATTGCGCAGACTGCTGCAGCCAGGAAATCTTCTAGCAAGGCCGCGGGCAGGGGAACTGCCAGGGATGTCGCTGTGGTTTTCGGAAAGAAACCCGGCGCGGGCGTGGATGGCGATATGAAGGACGGTCGCTGGTATATGGATGAAACCGGTCCACGGCGCGTCTGGTTCAAATATAAAGGGCCGCGTCCGGTGCATGGCGAGCATCCAGAGACGCGGGAAGAATGGATGTATTCGCAGAACAAGGAAGGCAAGTGGTATGTGGTGGACAATATCCACGTTTCCTATGCCACCATGCAGAGAGAGGAGCAAAAACGCTGGAACCTGATGCTTGAAGGCTGGATGAAGGCGAACGATGCGTTCTATAACCTGGAATCTTCCTCTCAGCGTCAGTGGAATGAAAAACGCAAGCTGCTGGAGATCGTATTCGAGGATCATTTCATCGCAAAGAACGCGCAGGAACAGGCGCAGCTCGACGACATCCTGCTTAAATGGCGAAAACTTGACGATGCTTCGCTGGGTGATACGGCCAGGGCAAAACCGGAGTCTTCCTCCACGGAAGATGGCGCATCGGAACAGCAAATTGCGGAACGGGCATCGTCTGCAACGGATGCAGAACCTCTTTCCGCAGCACCGACCGGCGGGGATGTTGTTCCGCCTCTTTTCCTCCACAGCCAGCAGGGATCGGCGGCAGTGGCGATGCCTTTCTCTCCTGCGGGCAGGTTGCCGACACTGGATCAGCAGGTGCGGCGTGGCGGGGCGATGCCGCCCGTGTCACTGCCAGTGGTGGAAGCGCGCGGAGCACATGAACGTGAAGCGGCGGAAACAAAAACTCCGGTCATAGTCTGGGGGCAGGATGCGTCGGCAGGCATCGCGTTCCCGCAATCCATGCCGCGAGCAACTGTGGCACCGGAAGTGGCGGAACTTACAGTCCTGCTGCGAAATGGCGGACAGAAGAGTGCTCCCACGCCGCAGGAAGGTACAGCACAATCTGATAGTCCTGAGGTACGGAAGCTGAAAGAAATGCTGGCATCAGCGGGCCGGGCGGAAACGCTTGCCCCGGAAGCCGACCGCCAGCTCCGGGTGATCAATATGCTCGGCGCATGGGAGAAGGTGGATCAGAAATTCGAGCAGTTTTCCCCTGCGGATAAGGCGGATGCGGAGGTACAGCGCAGGAAGTTGCTGGGGATCGTTTCGCCCGCAGGAGAGTATGGCAAGGTTTTCGCCGGAATGCCGGAGCTGATGCGCAAGGATTTCGCCACAAGTATGCAACGCTGGAGTGCATATGTGGCGCGCGTGGCGCAGCCGGTGCTGGTGCGTGTTGGTGTTGATTCCAGCGGGAAAGCGGGCAAGAAAACGGCAGCCCCTGCGGTGAAACCCGCCGCGCCGAAGCAGAAACAGCCGCGCCGGAAAAATGTATCGCCTGCGCCCGCTGCCACCAAAGCGGAGCATGAACTTGATATGCTGGAGCAGGATATGAAGCCCGCGCCGAAGCCCGCGAAGGTGAAGAAGGTGAAGCCCACTGCGGCCAAAGCCAAACCGGCAGCGCATAAGCCGCATAAAAAGGCGAAGCCCGCCGCTGCGCCGGAAGTTGCCCGGAAACAGTCGGGAAAGAAGGCCGGGCATCCGGTGCTTCACCCCGTCATGCGTCCGGAAACTGTTGTGCCGCAAGAAACTTCCGCGCCCTCGCCCGTGCAGCTGCTGTTCAAGCCTGCGCTAAAAGGGTTTGGAATCACGCAGAAGACGGCAACGCCGCGCCAGGATTCCGGCACGGAAAACCACTAAATCCCCACTGTTTCAGGAGAGTTCGCGTTATGGCGAAGAAACCCGGCATACCCAGTTTTCCCGATAAATCGCACCTCCCCAGCCGCCACGTGACGGAAGGGCCGGAACGCTCGCCGCACCGCTCTTATTACTATGCGATGGGGCTTACCGAAAAGGAAATCCACCAGCCGCTGGTGGGCGTGGTGACGACATGGAACGAGGCCGCGCCCTGCAACATCGCGCTGGGGCGGCAGGCGCAGGTGGCAAAAAAAGGCGTGACGGCGAAGGGCGGAACCCCCCGCGAATTCACCACCATCACGGTGACGGACGGTATTGCAATGGGGCATCAGGGGATGAAATCCTCGCTCGTCAGCCGCGAGGTTATCGCCGATTCCACCGAGCTTACCGTGCGCGGCCATTGCTACGATGCGCTGGTCGGACTCGCAGGCTGCGACAAATCCCTCCCCGGCCTGATGATGGCGATGGTGCGGCTGAATATTCCCTCCGTGTTCATGTATGGTGGCTCGATCCTGCCCGGAAAATACAAGGGGAAAGACGTGACGGTAGTGGATGTGTTCGAGGGTGTCGGCAAGTTCGCGGCGGGGGTGATGACGGAAGAAGAACTGTATGCGCTGGAGCAGGTGGCTTGCCCAAGCGCGGGCAGTTGCGGCGGGCAGTTCACCGCGAACACGATGGCCTGCGTCAGCGAGGCGATCGGCCTGGCACTGCCCGGATCGGCAGGCGCACCCGCGCCATATGAATCACGCGATATGTATGCGTTCGCTTCCGGCGAGGCGGTGATGGAACTGCTGCGGAAGCGCATCCGCCCGCGCGATATTGTCACCCGCAAGGCACTGGAAAACGCGGCAAGGGTGGTGGCGGCGACGGGCGGTTCGACGAATGCGGGGCTGCACCTGCCCGCCATCGCGCACGAGGCGGGGATTGATTTCGACCTGCATGAAGTGGGGCGCATCTTCCGCGAA
Organism: Alphaproteobacteria bacterium; assembly: GCA_023269645.1. Lineage (GTDB taxonomy): Bacteria > Pseudomonadota > Alphaproteobacteria > Rickettsiales > UBA8987 > JAHFPR01. Next base: position 8,232 of record JAHFPR010000076.1, read on the forward strand.
ACGCCCTATATCGCGGATTTGAAGCCGGGCGGAAAATACGTGGCGAAGGATATGTACGACATCGGCGGTGTGCAGGTGGTGATGAAGGAGCTGTTCGATAACGGCTTCCTGCATGGTGATTGCATGACGGTCACGGGGAAAACGGTGGCGGAAAATCTGCGCGGAGTGAAGTTCCCGAAAGATCAGGATGTGGTGGTTCCGGTGAAAAAACCGCTCAGCACAACCGGCGGCGTGGTGACGCTGAAGGGGAACCTTGCGCCGCAGGGCTGCATCGTAAAAATCGCGGGGATGTCGCGCCTTCGGCACGAGGGCCCCGCGCTGGTGTTCGATTGCGAGGAAGATGCGTTCGCGGCGGTGAGTGCGCGGAAATACACGGCGGGCGATGTCATCGTCATCCGTTACGAGGGGCCGAAGGGCGGGCCTGGAATGCGCGAGATGCTCTCCACCACGGCGGCACTTTACGGGCAGGGCGCGGGCGATTCCGTGGCACTGATTACGGACGGGCGGTTCTCCGGCGGTACGCGCGGCTTCTGTGTCGGCCATGTGGGGCCGGAAGCGGCGGAAGGCGGGGCGATCGCGCTGTTGAAAAACGGCGATGTGATTACGCTGGATGCGGTGAAGGGAACGATTGAAGTCGCGCTTTCGGAGAAGGAACTCGCGGAGCGGAAAAAGAAATGGAAGCCGCGCAAGAATGATTAT
>JAHFPR010000238.1 GCA_023269645.1 Alphaproteobacteria bacterium
TTTTGATAAAATGGGGATTCTTCTGGAAAAAGAAGGGGTAATAACGCACCCTGAACTCTTTACATTAATCGGATACCTGCTGCGCGAGGGCACAATCAAAGCCGGGGAATACCGTTTTCCTGCCGCGATAACGCCCGAAGCGGCATTGCGACTTCTTGAATCCGGCAAGGTGGTATATCGGCATCTGACCTTGCCGGAAGGCTATAACCTTTATCAGGCACTGCAACTGGTGGATCAGGCGGAAGGCCTGACCGGGAACCTGCCGGAAAAGATTGAGGAAGGTAGCCTGTTTCCCGACACGTATAATTTTTCTTACGGAGATACAAAATCATCTTTTATCAAAAGGATGGAAGATAAACAGCAGGAAATACTTAAGCTATTGCGGGCGAAGTATCCGCAGAAGGAGGGAGCGATTATTGAACCGCGTCAGGTGCTCACGCTTGCCTCCATCGTGGAAAAGGAAACCGGAGTGCCGGAGGAGCGGCAGCGCATCGCCGGGTTGTTCCTGAACCGCCTGCGTATCGGGATGAAGCTGCAATCCGACCCCACGACGATCTACGCGCTCACGGGCGGCAAGGGTGCGCTGAACCGACCGCTGCTGCATGAGGATATGGCGGTGCAATCGCCCTATAATACCTACGTGGCGGAAGGCTTGCCACCTGGCCCGATTTGCAACCCAGGGCGCGCGGCACTAGAGGCGGTGCTTGCGCCGGAACAGACGGACGCGCTTTATTTCGTGGCGGACGGCACGGGAGGGCATAGATTCGCCCACACATTGCAGGAGCATAATCACAATGTCGCGCGCTATAGAATGAAGCTGCGGAAGCAGGTGGAGAGCCGCTAATAAAAAAGGAAGGCGAAACTTTCGTTCCGCCCTCGCATTTATTCTTCAGCAATCACAAACCACTAGAACTTCTGGCTTACGCGGAAGTAGAACGTATCGCTGCTGATGGTGTTATCCGGCAGGATCGGCTGCGGAACCCCGCCTATGGCCGGTGCTTGCTGATTATACCTGCCCAGAGGATGCGCCCAATCGAGGCGGAGGGTGGTCTCTCCTACGTTGCGCAACAGGTCGGCATTGAATTCCAGCCCCAGCCCGGCACTGTACAGGGTGTTGTAGCCTACGAGGCCGGTACTTGTGCGGTTGAGTGCCATGCCGCCATCAATAAACGGCCCGGCTTTCCAGGTAAATTCCGGACATATCTGCGGCAGGTTGTGATCGTATTCCAGCGAGAACTGATACCCGGATTCACCGGTAATCGTCGCGGGATCGAAGCCGCGCACACTGCCATAACCGCCGAGTACGAACAGGTCGGAGGAAATCAGCCTGTCGCTGGCGAACTGGCCGTTTGCCGAGAAGATGAAGTTGCCGTCCGAGAACGGCGACAGCTTGTTGACATAGAGGGAAGGCTCCAGCCGCCATGCATCCGGATTGCCGAACGCACTGGAAGCCTGAAGATGCCCCTGGTCATCTGCACCGAACGCATCAAGGCCACGGCTCAGGCGTACGGAGGTGAGGTATACCGCGTCCGTGCTGCGTGCCAGGTAGGTCGTACGCAGGAAACCCTCCGCGACATTATCCTTGGTATCACTCACATCCGCAAGAAATGACTCATGTGTGCGCAATTCCACACCGGCCTGCGTTGTCAGCTTGCGATTGCGCGTATTGAGCAGATCGCTCAACGCCGACACGCTCACGAGGTCGGTTTTACCGCTGGCATCCAGGCTTTCAAGGCGATCCTCGATCTGGTCTTCGCTGTGCAGGTATTCCAGGCGTGTCCGCACATTATAGATGCCCGTGGGAATTTCCGCGCCAAAATCCGTGCTCCACAACTGGCCGTCAATCGAATGCTGCAGGTTGGCGAAGAACTGCTCACCCAGGTGAAGCAGGTTGCTCTTTTCCAGATGCAGCGTGGCAAGGGCGGTTCCGGTGAGCGAACTTCCGTAATTGCTCACGGCAACTTCCTGCTGGTCATCGGAGGTCGGCTTGATCTGGAAAGTCATATCGGTAGTGCCGAAGACCTGGCCAGGAGAAAGATTGACCGTGGCATTCACACCCGGAAGGCTATCCAGATCGCTGACAACGGATTCTGCCGTCTGCTCACGGAAAATATGCCCGGTTTTCAGGGGCTGCGTCATCCCGTTGACGATATGGGAATTGAGCGTTTCCTGTTTTGCTACGCTGACATTGCCGATTCTGGCTTCGTAAATATCCACTTTGAGCTTTCCGGCACTGAGATCCTGCGGCGGCGTGACCACTTTCACCAGAATATAGCCGCGATCATAAAACAGACGCGCGACCTGGTATTTCAGCTTGGCGAGATCGTTGCGCGTTAGCGGACGATGCAGATATTCTGCCACGACGACCTGCAGATCATCTGTGGGAATAACGGTGTTCCCGGAAAAATACACGGATGAGAGGGTTGTTACTACCCTGGCACTGTCTTCCTTCTCAAGTTTGGGTGCTTCCTTCAGCGGAGCGGCGGCCTCTGTGCCGGGTGCGACTGGAATCTTTACTACAGGTTGCGGGCGGTCAATAACGCCGGGAAGTGTTGCCGGAGTGGCGGCACTGAGCACTGCCGGGCTGAGCTCTGTTGATGCGAGCAGGCCAGCGGCCATAACCAGTGATGTTCCATATTTCCTGATAACCATAGATTAGTTCCCCTTCATCGGTTTTATAAGGCAGCATGAGCCTTAATGGAGAACGGGACAAATGTCAAAGGAACGG
>JAHFPR010000239.1 GCA_023269645.1 Alphaproteobacteria bacterium
TTCCCGTTGATGATCTGCGTGATGCGGTTGGCGGGAACATCCAGCATTTCTGCGACCGCGCTGGCACTTAAACCAAGCTCCTGCAATTCATCGGCCAGTATCTCGCCGGGATGGATGGGGGTGCGTGCCATATTCAATCCTTTATAGCCTTTTCTGTGGCGCAGCGAATACTTGATAAAGTAGCACTGAAAGGATGTTGGGTATTATGCTTAATATTCAAAGGTGGCCGAAAATGCTCAATAAAAGCACATTCATATTTCCACGGCTCATCAAGAGCCATCCATGTAATAAACGAGTGTCTGCTCATCCAGGCTGAAAGTTTTTCCTCGCTCTCCAGCGTGAATGAAAGGCGGCCACTAACCAGACAGGGTACAAGCTGCAACTGTTTTTGTAATAGGCATCCTATACTTTTTCGCAGAGTAGATCTTCGCGCATTTCCTTTGCAATGGTTTTCAACTAGGCGTTGTCTAAGTGTTCTGCAACTCTTTATGCTTGAAGGGGAAATGCCAATATAGAAAAGGTAACGACCAGCCTTTGTGCTACATCCTTCGAGGGGTACTTTACATATCGCTTTCTCAAAAGCATTTAGTGGAAAGAACCACGCATAAATCCCCGACTGCGAAAATGACGAATTGGGTAAGTCACAAACTTCGGCAAAAGGATATTGTTTTTCTTTCAGCAAATTGGTGCATAAATTTTCTATGAGTTTTGACTTTTCCATATAGAGAAGAAAGTACTTAAAAATTACCCCTTACGTCAAGCGTAATTTCTCCGCATCCCCCGTATACCGCAGCACCTTGTTCCGCGCGGTATCCCCGGCTACCACTTCCAGCGAGGATTTGGGGATGTGCCAGTGCTTCGCCAGCAGCTTGATGACTGCGGCGTTGGCCTTGCCTTTTTCGGGAGCGGCGGTGACGCGGATTTTGAGGTATTCCTTTCCGGCGGCATCCAGCACCAGGCCTTCCACCGCATCGCGCGAAGCACCGGGGCTTACGCGGAGATGGAGGTAAATCGCGCCATCCTTATGTTCCAGCCAGGCCATAATCAGGCCAGCAGCCCCTGCACCAGCATCGCCAGCCGGTCAAACACATAGCCGACCGTGTAGCCGATAAACTGGAGAAGGAAAAACAGCACAATGGGCGAGAAATCAATGCCACCGAAGCCGGGGATTTTATGGCGGATGCGCGTGAGCATCGGCTCATACCAGCGCGCGAGGAAATTGATGATCCGCGCGAAGGTGATCCCCCGGAACAGCGGCCTGTAGAGGCTGACGATCTGAAGCTGCACCAGCCATTGCAGGATGATGTAGACCAGCAAAAATCCTGTATACAGGCCGATGATGCTTTCCAGCAGTGATCCAATCATTCCGATGAGGTAGGCGATGGGGTGCGGGTGGAGAATCATGGGATGTGTTTCCGAAGTGAAAATATAAAGTGGATTCTAGACCGGAATATGCCAGGGTGGAAGGAGGTTGTTATTCTGCCAGCAGCCCACGCAGCCGCGCATCGTGCATCCATCCCGCGTCGCGGTAGAGATTGAGCGAGAGTGCCGGCTCGGCGAGGTGATCGAGAAAGCGCGAGAGGGATTGCACCACGCGCACGACGGTAGCATCGTCGGGTGGAGCACCGTGCGCATCCAGATGCGCCATCAGTGCCAGCCGCACCGTGGCAAAACGGATGCAGAGAATCACCGCGCACTCACGCACGTTTCCGCCGAACCCGGAAAATGGAAAATCTGCCATCGCAAGCTGCGCCTGAATCCAGCGGCGGAGCGCGGGAGCCATCGCTTCCGCCGCTCCCTGCTGCCAGCGCGTGTGCAGCTCAGCAACGTGGTTTTCCTTGCCGGGGGCGAGGAGAATATCCAGTGTCAGCGGATCAATGGTCACGCCGAGCGCATTTCGCATCTGCTCCATCACTTCCGCAAGCCGGGGCGGGGCGGATTTATGGGTGGCGTGGACAATGGCCGCGAGTATCTGTAGCAGGAAATAGGAATCGTGGGCATTTTTTTCCGCAGGCGGCAGCAGCTTATCCGCCATGCCGACGAGCATGGGGATGCCGTGCTTCCAGCGCGCCGGTTCCGTGTTTTTGAGCGAATTGGCAAGGGAGAGGGTGCGCTCCATAATCGCGCCGGGCGCGAGCGAGGCATCGCCCGCCATCTGCATGATGGCGGCAGTGATGGTGCTTGCGTCTTCCGCAGTGATCCCCTGCGGGAGGTAATCCTTCAGCGTACCCGGCAGACGCTCCAGCGTGATTTTCTCCAGTGTGAAAGCATCTTCCTCGAACAGTGCCAACCTCGCTGCTTCCGGGCAGGAAAGCGCGCCCGACATCCGCATTTCGTTGCCAAATTTCCGGGTGATGCGGGGGAAGAAATGGCAGGCATCGCTCAGAAAATCCGTGCCGTAATCGCGGTGAATAGCGCACAGTCCGTCTGCGAATTTTACGCAATAATCCGTGGCGGCATCGCGCTTCATCACACATCCGGATTCCCCGGAAGTGACGGCGGAGAGCAGTTCGGGTGCGCGTTCTCTATAGAGTGCCTTATGTGAAGCATCCACCTGCATTCCCCAGCCTTTGCAGCACGTATCCTCGCACTTCTCGCCGAGGCACTGAAACTTGCGGATAAAGCCGTAGACCTGCATAGACTTCTTCCCTAACGCATTTCAGCGGGCTGCGAACGGCGGCTTTCCTGCGCTCCGCTGCTCATGTGCGTTTGCCGCA
>JAHFPR010000240.1 GCA_023269645.1 Alphaproteobacteria bacterium
GGGGGTCATAACCTGTTCTTTTTATGTGGAGTAGGAATAAGGAACTATGGTACTACGGGGAAAGCACGGAAATCAACAGTTTTGCGCTATGAGCCGGAAAGATACCCATATCCTCGTCGTGGATGACGACAGCCGCCTGCGCACACTTCTGGAAGAATACCTCGTGCGCGAGGGGTATGAAGTGACGACGGCGGAAAGCGGCGCAGCGGCGCGGGCACTGCTGGAAAAGGAAATGTTCGATGCGGCAGTGATTGACGTGATGATGCCGCACGAAAGCGGCGTGGAGCTTACAAAATTTCTGCGGGAAACTCCGCCCTGGCCATATCACCTGCCTGTGCTGATGCTCACTTCCCAGAACGAGCCGGAGGATCGCATCACCGGACTGGAAAGCGGCGCGGACGATTACCTCGGCAAGCCGTTCGAGCCGCGCGAGCTTGTGCTGCGTATCGAAAGTCTGCTGAAGCGCGGACAGGGCGCACCCTCTGCTGTGCAGAAATTGGCAGGCGCGGTGGTGACATTCGGGGAGTATACGTTGACGCTTGAAACGGGAGATCTGCGGCGGGGCGGCTCGTTCATAAACCTAAGCTCCGGCGAGTTGAACCTGCTTTCCATCCTCGCGCGGAGTATGGATATACCCATTACGCGGGAAGAAATCGCGCAACAGCTTAACGGCATCTCCGAACGATCCGTGGATGTGCAGGTCACCCGCCTCCGCAAGCGCATCGAGGATAACCCCCGCCGCCCGCGCTATATCAAGGCGATGTGGGGGAAGGGCTATGTGCTGAGGAGCGGGGAATAGGTTTCAGGAACGGTATTGTCCCCTAAAGATAGATAATCCCTACACTTGTCATTCCAGCGGAAGCCGCGTCTGCGGCGAAATAACTACGGTCTTTCAGCGGCGTAGACACGCCGCTACTGGATTCCAGCCTTCGCTGGAATGACAGCACATCTATCTTTAGGGGACAATGCCTTCAGGAACAGGTTTCAGGTTGTAGCCTGATACGGCTTGTTGTAATCTCAAGCCTGAAACCTGAACCCCGGAACCTCATTATGGCTCAATACAGCTCCCACGAACTTGATGCGGTGTACCATGCGCTCTCCAACGCCACGCGGCGGAAGATTCTCGCGCGGTTGTGCAAGGGAAGTTGCACGATTTCCGAACTCGCCGAACCGTTCGAGATAACGCTGGCTGGCGTTTCCAAGCATATTCATGTGCTGGAAAAATCCGGGCTTGTGCGCAAGCGCAGCGAAGGCACTATCCACCATTGCGAGATTGTGTTTGAACCGATCCGCAGCGCAGCCGGTCTGATTCATTATCTGGAGCAGTTCCTCCCGCCCGAAATAACGGAACTTCCTCAGCAGGAGGAAGCACAGGAAGCGACGACGGAAGAACAGCCGCAAACTCCGGCGGAAATTCCGACGGTGTCGGAGGAAAAAGCGAGCGCGGAGAATACGGAAATCCTCGCCACCGAAGCCCGCGCGCTGAAATCCGAAGATCAGTTGGCCTAGATTCCCTCACATCCCCGGATAATTCGGCCCGCCGCCGCCTTCGGGGGGAACCCAGGTGATGTTCTGCATCGGGTCTTTGATGTCGCAGGTTTTGCAGTGGAGGCAGTTCTGCGCATTGATGCGAAGCGTGGGCGGGGCTTGCTCGCCCGCTTCATTTTTTGCGCCCTCCACAAGCTCATACACTCCCGCCGGGCAATAGCGTGTTTCGGGCGAGGCGAACACCGCGTGATTCACCTCAATGGCCAGTTTTGGATTGATAAGTTTCAGATGGCAGGGCTGATCTTCCGCGTGGTTGGTGTTGGAGAGAAACACCGAGGACATGAGATCAAACGTGATCACGCCGTCCGGCTTCGGATAATCAATAGGCCGCGCGTAGCGAGCCTGCCACAACTGCGCGTTATCCGGAATACGCGGGCGAAAAGTCCACGGTGCGCGCCCGCGCAGGATATAAGTATCGAAAGCGGCGTACAGCATCCCGGCGAACAACCCGAACCGGAAGGCCGGGCGGATGTTGCGCGCGCGTCGCAGCTCCGGATAGACCCAGGAACGCCCAAGCTTCTCAGGATATGCGGCAAGTTCACCTTCCATAATCGCTTCCGCCGCAACCATCCCCGATTTCATGGCGGTGTGGATGCCTTTTATTTTTGGCACGTTGAGGAATCCCGCGCCGCAGCCGATCAGCGCGCCGCCTGGGAATGCGAGCGTGGGAATCGCCTGCAGCCCGCCCTCGTTCAGTGCCCGCGCGCCGTAAGCGATGCGCTGACCTCCCTCGAATACGCCCCGGATGGCGGGGTGTGTTTTGAACCGCTGGAATTCCTGATAGGGGTTGAGGTGCGGATTGCGGTAATCCAGCCCTACCACGAAACCCACGGAAACCTGATTATCCTCCAGATGGTAGAGGAACGCACCGCCGTAAGTTTTATCGTCCATCGGCCAGCCGATAGTATGCGTCACCAGCCCCGGCTTATGATGTTCCGGCTTCACCCGCCACAATTCCTTGATGCCGATGCCGTAACTTTGTGGACTCAATCCTTCACGCAGCCCGAATTTTTTTTCCAGCTTTCCGGTGAGCGAACCCCGGCAGCCCTCGCCAAACAGCGTATGCTTCGCGCGGATTTCCACGGGAGGCTGGTAGCTTTCCTTCCTCGCGCCATCTTTCCCCAGGCCGAATTCCCCGGTGAGAATCCCCGCTAC
>JAHFPR010000241.1 GCA_023269645.1 Alphaproteobacteria bacterium
CCGCAAGCTCCTCCCCCGAAAGTTTCCGCACCTCGTCATACCCGCGCAGAAGATGCTGCGCCTTGGTGATGTTGAACTCCGTGCCGTGCTCGAAACACCAGCAATTCAGCGCAATCGCCACGTCATACGCAAAAAAATCATTGCAGGCGAAATAAAAATCAATAATGCCGGAGCTTCTGCCGTCGGTAAAAAAGACATTATCCGGAAACAGGTCGCCATGAATGATACCGGAGGGCAACGCGACCTCCCCCGGCCAGTGCGCTGCAACGTGCGCGTAATTTTTCTCAAGCTCCGCGCGCATCCCCGGAAACACCGCATCCGCCGACACCTGCGCCACCTTCTCATAACGCTGCCACACGCGCACCGGGGTGAGATCATTGGCACGGCGGAGCGGAAATCCGCGCGAGGCTTCATGCAGCTTCGCCATCTGCCTTCCCAGCTCACCGCAATGGACACTGGCGGGTGCTTTCAGTGATTTCCCCGCCAGAAAACTTGTGATCGCCGCCGGGCGACCTGCGATATGCTGGATCACCTCCCCCTGACGGCCATGAATCGGCAGCGGGCAAGGAATTCCTCGCTCCGCCAGATGCTCCATCAGCCCCAGAAAATAAGGCAAATCCGCCGGATTCACCATCTTCTCATAGAGGGTGAAGATAAACCGGCCACGCTCCGTATGCAGCAGGTAATTGGTGTTGGAAACGCCTTCGGAAATGCCCTCCGCGCGCGCGAAAGCACCGATGTCATAGCCCGCAAGCAGTTCGCGGAATTGCTGGTCTGAAACGTGGGTGTAAACGGCCATCTGAATGTCATTCTGAAAGAGCGAGGCGGCTGAAGAACCTCAAGCAAGGTGAGAGATCCTTCGCAACGCTCAGGATGACAAACCTAACTCAACCATGCATTGGCGGGGCGTTTCGGGCCGCAGGGGCTGCCCTCAATGCCGGTGCACGGGCTTTTCAGATCCGGAGATTTGTTGGAACACGCCTGCACGGAACCCATCAGCGCGAACATCACCACCAGCAGCAGAATTTTTTTCATAGCAATACCTTTCCTTGGAATGCTCCTTTGTACAGAAAAACAGGCGCATCTGTCAACTGCCGCGCCGCACTTTACACGTTTTCCTCATCTTCGTCTTTCTTATCCTTTTCCTCCATGCCGCTCCAGGGCGCGCCGCCGCCACCGCTCCAGGGCACACCGCCCGCTCCCTTGTTCTTTCCTTTGGTATCGCCCTTGGCATCGGCATCGTCCGCTCCACCCCACGGCGCGTGACCCTTGCCGCCCCACGGCGCGTTGCCTTCCCCGCCCCACGGGGCATGGCTCTCTTTACCGCCGCTCCAGACCGCACCGCCATGACTCTTGCTTTCCTCTCCCTTGCCGGCATCCTTGTCGTCGGTTTTTCCGCCGCTCCAGGGCGCGCCGCCGTGCTCCTTCTTGTCCTCAACCCCCAGCAGATTCACTTTACCCTGAGAACTCTCGAACCTTACCGTGGATATTTTTCCACCCTGCAGCATTTCAATCGACCAGATGCCTGGCTGCGCCTTCATCGTCATCAGCAGCGTGTTCACATCATGGCTGGAGCGGGAAGTATCCCTGCCATCCACGCTGAGAATCTTCCCACCGGCTTTTTCATTATCCCTCAGGAATTTAATACCAGAGCCTGCCAGCCCGGTTTTATCATCCATCGTGGAACCGCCGCTCCAGGGTGAATGCCTGCCCGCCGTATCGCCACTGCCCCACGGCGCGTGCTTGTCATTATCTCCCTCCTCTTTTTTCGCCCCCTCTCCGCCGCGCACCAGACCAAGCCCTGCCGCCGCAGTGGCCATGATGTTCCCCGCCGCACCGAGCAAGGTACTTTCTCCTGCTTTTTCATTTTTATCCTTCTTATCGTCTTTACCCCACGGGCTATGGCTCTGCTTTTCGTCACCCTTACTCTCACCTTTATCTGCACCCCACGGGCTATGGCTCTGCTTTTCGTCACCCTTGCTCTCGCCTTTATCCGCACCCCACGGGCTATGGCTCTGCTTTTCGTCGCCCTTGCTCTCGCCTTTATCCGCACCCCACGGGCTATGGCTCTGCTTTTCGTCGCCCTTGCTCTCGCCTTTATCTGCACCCCACGGCGCGTGCATATCCTCCGCGCTTTTCACAGTGCTCCGGCTTACGCTTTCTGCCCTGCCCCACGGTGCATGGCTGCCTTTGGAATCTCCCTTCTTTTGATCCGGCTTGCCGCCAGCACCTGCCATGCCGAGGAAGAAATTGCCTACCGCCGCAAGCCCGAACATACCGCCCGCCGCTGCACCCAGTGCACTTCCCCCGCGCTTACCGCCCGCCTGGCCGCCACCTGCACCCCACGGAGAGTGGCCGCCGGGCTGCCCACCTACAGGGCTGCCGCCGCCCGCACCCCATGGAGAGTGCCCTCCACCGCCACCCTTGCCGCCGCCACCGCCCTTCTTGCCTTTATCGTCTTTATCGCTTCCCCAGTCTTTATCGTCACCACGGCCATCGCTCCAGGGAGAGTTCATTTTGCCGGTTTCTGTTTCCGCCCTGCTCCCTGCCCCGCCGAAGCTGGTCGTGGTTTCACCCGCCCCGCTCCACGGAGAATTCCTGCGCGTACCTTTCTTCGTGCTCCACGGCGCAGTTCCGCCACCTCCGCTGTCATCATCCTTTTTGCCGGAAGCACCGCCCGTCACCAGCCCCGAAA
>JAHFPR010000005.1:0-828 GCA_023269645.1 Alphaproteobacteria bacterium
CAGGAAAAAACCTGTCGGTGAAAAGAACGGTAAAAAACCCGCCGCGAAGAAATCCGAAGATAAAGCTGAGGATAAAGTAGCCTCTTTAAGCGAAGCGAAGGCGGAATCCCCCAAGGCAAAAAAAGAAGCCGCAGGCGATAAGAAAGCCGCTGTATAATTAGTGATGAGAGTTGAGAGTGGAGAATTGAGTGGTCTTGCCGCTCAAGTTCTTTGAGTACTCAACTCTCAACTCTCAACTCTCACCACTTCAGGAGAACCCAAATGACTGAACTATCCGCAAGCGTAATCAAAGACCTCCGCGAAGCCACCGGCGCGGGCATGATGGATTGTAAGAAGGCACTCGCCGAAACCAAAGGCGATTTCGAGGCCGCGAAAGACTGGCTGCGCACGAAGGGCATCGCTAACGCGGGCAAAAAGGCAGGCCGCGTGGCCGCCGAGGGGCTTATCGGCATCGCCGCAGAAGGCAATAAAGCCGCCATCATCGAACTGAATTCGGAAACGGATTTCGTAGCGAAGAACGAGCAGTTCCAGACTATCGCCAAAGCCATCGCGGGTTACGCACTCGCGGAAAACGGCGACCTGGAAAAGTTGCTGAACCATCAGTGCTCCATTGCCAAAAAGCCGGTGCGCGAAGGCATCACGGATGCCATCGCCACCATCGGCGAGAAAATCGAGTTGCGCCGGAGTGCCGCGCTTTCGGTGAATCCGGGCATCGTGGCCACGTATATCCATAACGCCGTGTCGCCAAATCTGGGGAAAATCGGTGTGCTGGTCGCGCTGAAATCCACCGGCAACGCGGAGAAGCTGCAAGCTATCGGCAAGCAGATC
>JAHFPR010000005.1:882-27119 GCA_023269645.1 Alphaproteobacteria bacterium
GGCGCGCGCGTCCGGCAAGCCGGAGAACATCATCGAGAAGATGGTCGAAGGCCGCATCTCCAAGTTCTACGGCGAAGTGGTGCTGCCGGAACAGCTTTTTGTGATGGATGGCAAAACCAAGGTTGCGGACGTGTTGAAAGCTGCCGAGAAAGACGTGGGCGCGCCCATCGAAATCACGGGCTTCATCCAGTTCATCCTGGGCGAAGGCATCGAGAAAAAGGAAGAGAATTTTGCGGAAGAAGTCCGCAAGACCGCAGGGGTGGCGTAGTAAAAAGTGCTAGTGACAAGTGCAGGTGGCAAGGGTATGTTAGCTTGCATTTGCCACTTGGACTTGCATTTTGAAGGATAACTCCATGCCCAGTCCCTCCTACAAACGCATCCTGCTGAAGCTCTCTGGCGAAGCACTGATGGGCGACCAGCAATATGGGCACGACATCGCCACCGTCCGCCGCATCTGCGAGGAAATAAAATCCGTCCACGCGATGGGTGTGCAGATATGCCTGGTGGTGGGCGGCGGGAATATTTTTCGCGGCATGAAGGCGGCGGAAGCCGGGATGGATCGCGCCAGCGGCGATTATATGGGGATGCTTGCGACGGTGATGAACGCGCTCGCCATCCAGAATGTGCTGGAGCATCTGGAAGTGGATACGCGCGAACTTTCGGCCATCCATATGCACTCCGTGTGCGAACCGTATATCCGCCGCCGCGCCACGCGCCATATGGAGCACGGGCGGGTGGTGATCTGTGCCGCCGGAACCGGCAACCCATTTTTCACCACGGATACCGCTGCTGCCCTCCGCGCGGTGGAGCTGGAATGCGAAGTGCTCATGAAAGGCACGCAGGTGGACGGTGTGTATACCGCCGATCCGCATAAGGATAAAACTGCCATACGCTACGACACGCTCGATTACAGAACCGTGCTGGAGAAAGACCTTAAAGTGATGGATGGAACCGCCATCGCGCTGGCGCGGGAGAATAAATTGCCCATCGTGGTGTTCTCGCTGCATGAGCATGGCCGCTTCAGGGAAGTGGTGATGGGCAAGGGAGTGTTTACGATTGTAAAAGAAAAGTGCTAGTGTCGGTGACAGTGTCAGTGAAATCTACTGGCACTATCACTGACACTCCTACTACTTAAGGAGAAAACTATGTCTATCAATCAAGCCGAACTGAAGAAACGCATGGACGGGGCACTGGCCGCGTTCCAGAAAGACCTTTCCGGCCTGCGCACCGGGCGCGCCTCGCCGAATCTGGTGGAAGGCGTGATGGTGGAGGTTTACGGCAGCATGATGCCGCTCAATCAGGTAGCGACGGTTTCCATCCCCGAAGCGCGCATGATCAGCCTTCAGGTGTGGGATAAAAGCAATATTTCCGCTGTGGAAAAGGCCATCCGCATCGCCGATCTCGGCCTGAATCCCTCCTCGGACGGTACGCTGGTGCGCATTCCGCTTCCCGACCTCACTGAGGAACGCCGCAAGGAACTGGTGAAAATCGCCCACACTCTCGCGGAGAAGGGGCGCATCGCCATCCGCAACGTGCGCAGGGAGGGGATGGATGCCGCCAAGAAAGCCGAGAAAAACAAGGAAATATCCGAAGACGAGCAGCGTCACCAGAGCGATCTCATCCAGAAACTCACGGACGAGCATATCGGCAAGGTGGATAGCCTGCTGAAGGATAAAGAGAAAGATATTATGAAAGTATAAGGGGTTAGGGATTGGGGATCAGGAATTAGTAAGGCCAAAGATATTATCGCCCCACCCTTGCCCTAATTCCTACCCCCTAACCCCTAATCCCTCCCTATGCACATCGCCATCATCATGGACGGAAACGGTCGCTGGGCGAAGGCGCGCCACCTGCCGCGCACGGCGGGGCATAAAAAGGGCGCGGATGCCGCCCGCGCCGCCATTGAAGCCTGCGTGGAACTCCGCGTCCCCTGCCTCACGCTTTATGCTTTCTCCAGCGAAAACTGGAACCGCCCGGAAGAAGAAGTGGGTGAGCTGATGAACCTGCTGAAATTCTATCTCGGCAGGGAGCTGGCCTCGCTGCATAAAAACGGTGTGCGGATGCGCTTCATCGGCGACCGCTCCCGCTTAAGCGAAGACATCCGCGAACGGCTGGCGCAGGCGGAGGAACTTACGGCAAACAACACGCGGCTGTGGCTTCAGGTTGCGCTCAGCTACGGCAGTCGCCAGGAAATCGTGCAGGCGGCGCGTGCGCTGGCGGAGCAGGTTTCCGCCGGAACACTCGATCTCGCTGCGATAGATGAAAAGCTGCTGGAACGCCACCTCTACACCGCCGGGCTGCCGGATCCCGATCTTCTCATCCGCACCGGCGGTGACCAGCGCATCAGCAATTTCCTGCTGTGGCAGTGCGCCTATACGGAGTTCTATTTCACCGACACGCTCTGGCCGGATTTCAGCAAGGAAAACTTACGCGAAGCCATCGAGGATTTCCGGGGGCGGGAGCGCAGGTTCGGAAAGACGGAGGCGAAGGTAAGCAATGTGGAGTAGTTTCTTTGTCATTCCCGCCAGCCTTCGTAAAAGTAAACTGGCGGGAATCCAGCGCGTCGCGTCCGCGACGCAGAGAGCTTTTCTTAAAACGCTGGATTCCAGCTTTCGCTGGAATGATGGTGGGGACACTGATGTCTGAACTGAAAACACGCATTATTTCCGCCGCGATCCTTGCGCCCGTCGTGCTGGGCATCGTATGGAACGGCGGCATCCCGTTCGTGCTCCTGATGGGCGTGTGCTTTGTGCTGATGCTCCGCGAGTGGATTACCATCACCCGCAGCGCGCCGAACCGCATCGTGTGGGCGATCTGGGGCGCGATCTATATCGGCGTGCCGTGTGCGATGCTGGCACTGTTCCGCGTTTCCACCGACGGCAAATGGGATGAGATGGTCTACCTCACTATCGCGGTGGTATGGGCGACGGACATCGGCGCGTATTTCGTGGGGCGGAAATTCGGAAAACACAAGCTCGCCCCAAAAATCAGCCCCAAAAAAACCTGGGAAGGGCTGATCGGCGGGATGGTGTGCGCCGCCGTAAGCGGCCTGCTGATGTTTTACGTACTTATCGGCGGTAAGAATATCGCCGCAGGATGCCGTATCAATTGCGATTCGCTTCTTGGATTTCAGTGGCTTCCCTTTATGGTGCTCTGTGTCTTCCTCGCCGTCATCGCACAAATAGGTGACTTGTACGAAAGCTGGGTAAAGCGCAAATTCGGGGTGAAGGATAGCGGCAACCTCATCCCCGGACATGGCGGTTTACTTGATCGCATGGATGGTATACTCTCCGTGGCCTGGGCGATTACCATCCTCTGGGCGATTGTCGGATAAATCACGGTACGCATGAACCAGCCCGCTCCCCTGCTGAAAGCCGCCGCCCGCCCGCGCCGCATCTCGATTTTCGGCGCGACGGGAACTATCGGCCAGAACACGCTGCACCTGATTGCACAGAGCACGGGTGCGTTCGCGGTGGAGGCACTGGTATCTTCCACGCGCGTTCGGGAGCTTGCGGAAGCTGTGAAATCCTGCGGTGCGAAGCTCGCCGTGATCGAGGACGAATCAAAATACGAGGAGTTGAAGCACCTGCTGGCGGGCACGGGCATCGAGGCCGCGAGCGGAAAGCAGGCTGTGCTGGAAGCCGCCGCCCGCCCGGTGGATATGCTGGTATCGGGCATCGTGGGTGCGGCGGCACTGGCTCCCACGCTCGTGGCTATCCGCCAGGGCGTGACTATCGGTCTTGCCAACAAGGAGTGTCTGGTCTGCGCAGGCGACCTGATGATTGCGGAGGCGGCGCGTTATAACGCGAAATTGCTGCCCATTGATTCCGAGCATAACGCCGTGTTCCAGACGCTGGATTTTGCGCATCCGGAAACTATCGAGCGTATCACGCTGACCGCTTCCGGCGGGCCGTTCCGCACGTTTTTGCGGGAGGAAATGGTGAATGTCACCCCCGAACAGGCCGTCGCCCATCCCAACTGGAGCATGGGCGCGAAAATCTCCGTGGATTCCGCCACCATGATGAATAAGGGGTTGGAGATCATTGAGGCATATCATTTATTTCCCGTGGAAAAACAGCAGATTGATGCGATTATCCATCCGGAATCCATCGTGCATTGCCTGGTGGCGTATCGGGATGGCTCGATGCTGGCGGGCTTGAGCATCCCCGATATGCGTGTGCCGATTGCCTTCGCGCTCGCCTGGCCGGAACGCATGGAAACGGAAACGAAGCGGCTGAACCTTGCGGAAATCGGCAAGCTCACCTTCGAGAAACCGGATGAAGTGAAGTTCCCCGCCTTGCACATCGCGCGGGCGGCACTGGAGGCGGGCGGAACCGCGCCCTGTGTGCTGAATGCCGCGAATGAAATCGCTGTCGCCGCGTTTCTGGAGAAAAAGCTCAGCTTTCTGGGCATTGCCGCTGTGGTGGAGGAAACGCTGGCGCAGCTTCCCGCCGAGGTACTCACCTCGCTGGAGCAGGTATACGACACCGATAAAATAGCCCGCGCTAAAGCCAGGATGCTGGCGGAAAATAGGGAAAAAAAGCACTATGCTGGAGCAATGTTTTCTGTGGCAAAATGCGGGAGCGGGGAATAATTTTTCCTGAAATTATGCCGTCCTGTGCAGCACTGTTTTCTTCAGTTTCAAAGCGTGTTTTTCTACCAGATGCCAGGAGGCAAAAGCGAATAGCAATGTTATCAGAAACACACAAGGAATAAACCACACCAGGCTGAGACCAGGAAAATAATGCACCAGCGTCTGTGTGACAGGGGTGGAGTAAATATACAGGCCATAGGAAAAATCACCGTATTTACTCCATCGCTGGAAAGGCAATCGCTTGCTGAAAACGCAGAAAAATACCAGGTAAGGAAGTGCCACCATGTATAAAATGAAAGAGTGTAAGTAAAATGCTGTTATCATCAGGATCAGGCACAGCAGTGAGATCGGCAGCCGCCAGGGGATAATGGGGAAAAAGAAATAAAATGCCGTGCCGATAAGAAAAAACACTATGCAGCTGTTTGTTCCGAAAGTGCTGATGTCCAAATGTGCCGAGGAATAATAGTTGGCGAATAAACCATATGTTGCAGCTATCAGTATAATCAGGGCAATTTCTCGACGCAACAACCCCACCACACCCAGTGCCGCCACCATCACATACATCAGAAACTCGATAGGAAGCGTCCATAGTGCCCCGTTAACCACCATCGGATAAGGATTGGTGGTAAAAACCCCCGGAAGAAAAGGGATGGTGATGAGCAGAAGGTTAAACAGGTAGATATGGGTTCCGGCACTGGAAAAATAATCTGCGACAGGTAAGGTCGTTACGATAGGGCCAAGCAGGTAGGCGCACCCCACCACCGGAACGACCAGCGCAGGGAAAATCCGAAGCGCGCGGTTTCTGAAATAATGTCCTGCATCCGGGTGATGCACCCAGCTTGCGGTGATAAGGAAACCGCTGATAAGGAAAAAAATATTTGCCCCCAGGCCTGCGCCTGTAAAAAGATGGGGGGCTTCAGGCGCGGAATGACAGATCACGCTATGGCTGACAAGCACCAGAAGTGCTGCCATAAAGCGCAGGCAATCAAAATTATTACTGGCGGAAAAAGAGGACACGAGGGATTGAATCCATCTATCGTAGGATTAGGATACCTTATATAACCTCTGGAGAGGAGGTATGTCAGCAAAAAATATGCAGTCAAACTTTCTCCAAATCCACAAAAATTTGCGGATACCCTGCTCCACCCCTTGCAACCAGGCTACCGATAGTATACATAACTACGATGAGCACACTGTATTCTTTTTTTGATTTTCTGTTGCTGCAGGTCTATGCGCCTACGGTGAATTACTTTTTGCCGTTCGTGGTCATCATTTCGGTGATCGTTTTTATCCACGAATTCGGGCATTACTGGGTGGCGCGACGCTGCGGCGTGAAGGTGGAGGCGTTTTCCATCGGCTTCGGCAGGGAGGTTTTCGGGTGGACGAACAAAGCGGGCACACGCTGGAAAATCGCGCTGGTTCCGCTCGGCGGCTACGTCAAGATGTTCGGGGACGAAGGCGCGGCCAGCAATCCCGATAGCGAAAAAATCTCCGAACTGACCCCGGAGGAGCGCAAAATCGCCTTCAACACCCAGCCGCTCCACAAAAAAGCGGCGATTGCATCGGCGGGGCCGATTGCTAACTTCCTGCTTTCCATCCTCATTCTCACGTTTTTCATCTGGCATTACGGTATTGCGGAAAGCAGCTCCGAAGTCGGCAAGGTGATGAAGGGCAGCGCGGCGGAGGAAACCGGGTTAAAGTCGGGGGATAAAATCACCGAGTTGAACGGTGTTTCTATTTCCAAATTCCAGGAGCTTCAGGGCATCGTGTCGCTTCATCCGGATATGGAAATGAGCATTACCTATGAACGCGAGGGGCAATGCATCCACGGGAAAATCTCTCCGAAACTCCGCGAAAGTACGGATATTTTCGGCAACAAGGTAGAAATCGGGCAGATCGGCATCAGCCCCGGCGGCATGGTGCATACGGCGCAGCTTGCCCCCCTGCCTGCCCTTGGCGCGGCCATACGCGAAACTTATACCATCAGCGTACAAACGCTCACCGCGCTTGGACAGGTGATTACGGGCGCGCGCAGTGTCAACCAGCTCAGCGGCACGATGCGCATCGTGGAATATTCGGGGCAGGCAGCCAGTCACGGGCTGGAAACCGTGCTCTGGTTCATGGTGGTGCTTTCCATTAATCTTGGCTTGATTAATCTGTTTCCCATCCCTATGTTGGACGGCGGTCACCTGTTCTTTTACGCCATCGAGGCGGCGCGGGGCAGGCCACTCAAGGAACGGACGCTGGAATATTGTTTCCGGTTCGGATTGCTGGTAATCATCTCGTTGATGCTGCGTACCGCATTCAATGATTTGAAACATTTTGGGGTGTTTTAGAATGAAGTTTAGGAAGGGGATAATGGCCACTGCCACGATGACGGCGGCGGTGCTTGCGGCGGGTACGTATTCCTCCGTTTTTGCGCAATCCGGATCTGTCTCTCCTTTGGCCACGGTTTCTTCCGCATCTACCCCTGCTGAAGGAGCGGAACAGCAAGGCATGGATACACCTTCGGAGGCGGATGCCAGTATTTTTCCTCCGATAACGGATAAGCCGGAAGCGGCGGGCAACGCCATAGAAATGGATGAAGATTCCGAGGCATCTGCTGCAGAAGCGGCCGGCGAGGGTGCGGCGGGTGCAATAACGAAAAAAAGTGCGCATCCCTCCGTGAAAGCGGCTGAAAATGGTGGTGCGGCAATCCGGGACATCAAGGTAAAAGGCAACCAGCGCATCGAAAGCGATACGGTGATTTCCTTCCTTGGTCTGCGTCCCGGAGATAAAGTGAGTGCGCGCAGGATTGATGCCGGCATCGCCAGCGTCTTCGCCAGCGGGCTGTTCGGAGATGCTTCCGCGCATATGGAAGGCAGCACACTGGTGGTGGACGTGGCGGAAAACCCGCTCATTGGCGAAGTGGCGTTTGAGGGCAACAAGCGCCTTTCCGATGACGACCTCAAAAATGAAACGCATCTGGCTCCGCGCGCTGTTTATAACAAAACGGACGTGCAGCAGGACGTAAAGCGCATTCTCGATCTTTATCAGAAAAACGGGCGGTATTCCGCTGTAGTCACGCCGAAAATCATCCAGCTTGATCACAACCGCGTGAACCTGGTGTTCGAGATTGATGAGGGCGATCGCTCTAAAATCACGCGTATTTCCTTTGTAGGAAATTCGGCATTCAGCACGGCGCATCTTCGCCACATCATCAAGACCAAGGAAAGTGCCTGGTGGCGTTTCCTCTCCAGTGACGATACCTATGACCAGGATCGCCTCAGCTTTGATCAGGAACTGCTGCGCCGCTTCTATGTCGCGCACGGTTACGCGGATTTCCGGGTGATTTCCTCCACGGCAGATCTTGCGGCGCAGAAAGATGCGTTCTACATCACCTTCACGGTGGAAGAAGGGAAGAAGTATAAATTCGGCAAAATGCAGACTGCAAGCGAGCTTCAGCACGTGGAAGGCTCCAAACTGCAAACCTTCATCAAATCGAAGGAAGGCGATATTTTTAACGCCGAGCAGGTGGATGCTACCGTTGAATCCATGACCGGGCAGCTCGGCAATATGGGTTTTGCGTTCGTGGCCATTGATCCGCAGCTGCAGCGCGACCCCGCCACCAATACCATCGGTATCAATTACGTGGTGAAGGAAGGCCCGCGCGCCTACATCGAAAACATCGCTATCAACGGCAACGTGCGCACACTGGACGAAGTGGTGCGCCGCGAATTCCGCGTGGCGGAAGGCGACCCCTACAACGCCGAAAAACTCAAGCGTTCCAAGCAGCGCGTGGATAACCTTGGTTTCTTCCGCAGCGTGGATATGAAAACCGAGCAGGGCAGTGCGCCGGATAAGGTGAATGTGAACATGAACGTGGAAGAGCAATCCACTGGCGAACTGACCTTCGGCGCGGGCTTTTCCACCACGGAAGGCATCATCGGGGATATTGCGCTGAGCGAGCGCAACCTGTTGGGAACCGGGCAGTTCGTGAAGCTGAATCTGACTGCGGCTTCCGTGCGGCAGGAAGTGGATTTCAGCTATACCCAGCCCTATTTCATGGATCACAATATCGCTGCAGGCATTGATTTATTCAAAGTGCAAACCAATACCAACACCGCGCTCACTGATCGTACCTATAACAGCGATACGCTGGGCGGAACGCTCCGCGCCAATTATAGTCTGACGGAGCATCTGGATCATGGTGTGCGCTACTCGCTGAAGAACTCGAACATCACGAATATCCAGCCCACAGCTTCCACGTTTATCCGGCAGCAGGCCGGGAAATACAGCACTTCGCTCGTGGGGCATACCCTCTCGTGGGACACGCGGGATAATAATTTTAATCCGAAGAATGGCCATATCGTGCGTCTTCTGCAGGATGCAGCCGGGCTGGGCGGCGATGCGAAATACCTGCGCAATGAAGTGCGCAGCGCGGTATTTTTCCCGCTTTCCGACAGCATGACGCTGAAACTTGCCGCGAAAGGCGGGTATGTGTTTGGGCTTGGGGGGGAGAGTGTACGCATCAATGACCGTTTCTTCATCAACAGCAACGACCTGCGCGGATTTGCGAACGAAGGTGTTGGCCCGCGCGATGCTACTTCGCGTGATCCTCTCGGCGGGCAAATGTATGGTGCGGGCACGGTGGAAGTGAATTTCCCGCTTGGCCTGCCGGAAGAACTCGGTTTTACCGGATCGGTATTCACCGACCTTGCCACCCTGTATAAAACGGACGACAAGCAGACCGCCACGGCGATGGTGCTGGATACCTCCGCGCCACGTGGGGCGGCGGGTGTTGGCCTGGGCTGGAGTTCTCCGCTCGGCCCGATCCGTATTGATTTCGCCGTGCCCTATATGAAAGAAAACTACGATAAAACGGAGCAGGTTAAATTCAGCTTCGGTACGCGTTTTTAATTTTTCAATTGTCTAACCTTGTAACGCCAGAGAGGATTTTTATGTTAAAATTTCGTAAGTATGTTGCTATTGCCGCCGTGGGTGTTGTCACCCTTGCCTCCACCCCCGCATTTGCGACGGAATTCGGAATGGTGGATATGCAGGAACTCTCCAAAAAATCCACTGCCATCGCAAGCCTGAACAAACAGGTGGAGGAGGCTAACGCCAAAAAAACCACTGACGCGCAGGAAAAAGATAAAGCACTGGCCAAGGAAGGTGAAGAGATCAAGAAGCAGCGTAATGTGCTGGCACAGGATGCCTTCGCAAAAAAAGCGCAGGAATTCGACGATAAAGTGAAGAAGATTCGTGGCGAATTCGAGGAGCGCACCCGTGTTCTGCAGGCCGCATATGCCACCGCGCTTAACCAGGCGCAGAAGGTTACGCTGGAAATCGTTAAGGGTCTTGCGGATCAGAAGAAGATTGATGCTGTGCTGCCCAAGGGTGGTTTGCTGTATGCGAAAGACAGCATGGACATCACCGATGAAGTGGTGAAAGAACTGAACAAAAAGCTGCCGGATGTGAAACTTGATCTGGCAAAAGCCAAGGAAGATTCCAAGGAATCCAAGGAAGAATCCAA
The DNA here is from genome assembly GCA_023269645.1 of Alphaproteobacteria bacterium. Lineage (GTDB taxonomy): Bacteria > Pseudomonadota > Alphaproteobacteria > Rickettsiales > UBA8987 > JAHFPR01. The sequence goes on from JAHFPR010000005.1 coordinate 10,992, forward strand.
GGACGATAAAAAGAACTAGCCCTAAAGGCTATAGGCTATGGCCGACCCCCGTTTTTTCAGGAACACCGGGCCTTATACGCTGGGTGAGTTGGCTGTGACCTGCGGTGCAAAGCTGCATCAGGCGCGCGATAACGAGAAGCTGATACGCGACATCGCCCCGCTCACGGAAGCGGGGGCGGAGCATATCAGCTTCCTCGATAACCCGAAATATGCGGGGCGTTTTGCCGAAACCAAGGCGGGCGCGTGCATCATCCACCGGAAGCACCTTGATAAAGCACCGGAGGGTCTATCGCTCCTGTTCGCCGAAAATCCTTATTATGCTTACGCGCTGGTGGCGTGGAAATTCTACCCGTCGCTCGCCTCCTCCACGCCTTCGCACTCCACGCAGATCGCGCTGAACGCCAGCATCCATGAAACCGCAATGCTTGGCGCGAATGTTACCGTCGGTGAGCACGCCGTTATCGGTGCGCGCGTGGAGGTCGGCGAGGGCTGCCGTATCCGGGCGGGGGCGGTGATCAACGAGGGCGTGGTGCTGGGCAAGCGGTGCGTGGTGAATGCCAACGTGAACATCTCCAACGCCATCATCGGCAACGATGTTATTCTTTATCAGGGCGCGAATATCGGGCAGGACGGCTACGGCTACGCGCAGCATCAGGGGCGGCATTTCAAGGTTCCGCAGCTTGGGCGGGTCATCATCGGGGATCATGTGGAAATCGGCGCGGGCGTGTGCGTTGATCGCGGATCGGGGCCGGATACCGAAATCGGCGAAGGCACGAAAATTGACAATCTCGTGCAGATCGCGCATAACGTCCGCATCGGAAAGCACTGCCTGATTATCGCGCAGGTGGGCATCGCGGGAAGCACACAGATCGGCGATTATACGGTCATCGGCGGGCAGGCGGGTTTTGCGGGGCATCTGGAAATCGGCGCGATGGTGCAGGTGGCGGCGCAGGCGGGCGTTACGAAGAATGTCGCAAAGGGTGAAAAAGTCGGCGGATTCCCGGCAGTTCCCCTGCGCGACTGGCATCGCCAGATGGCGGCACTGAATCGGCTGTCGAAGAAAAGAAGTGACCAGAGTTGAGAGTTGCGTGATTCAGAGCAGGCATCTACGCCACTCAACTCTCCATTCTAACCACTCAACTCTCACAGGAGGCACTATGAGTGACATCGTTGAGATAAAAGAGATCATGAAAATGATTCCGCACCGTTATCCGTTCCTGATGATTGACCGGGTGGTGGATGTGGTGAAGGGCGCGAGTGCGATAGGCCTCAAGAACGTCACCATGAACGAGCCGTATTTTCAGGGGCATTTCCCCGGCCACCCGGTGATGCCGGGCGTGCTGATCGTGGAGGCGATGGCGCAGACCGCCGCCGTGCTCGTGGTGAAAACGCAGGAAGACGCGGCGGGGAAGGTGGTGTATTTCACCTCCATTGACGGCGCGAAATTCCGCAAGCCCGTGTTCCCCGGCGACCAGTTGCACATCAAGGTGACGGTGCTGCAGAATCGCGGCCCGGTATGGAAATTTTCCTGCGTCGCGGAAGTGGGCGGCAAGAAAGTCACCGAGGGAACCATCACCGCCATGATCATGGACGAAAAGGCAGGTAACGCATGAGCAATGCCCTCCATCACACTGCGATTATTGAAAAAGGCGCGCAGCTTGCCGAAGGCGTTTCCGTGGGTGCGTTCAGCGTCATCGGCGCGGAGGTGAAGCTCGGCAGGAACGCGCGGGTGGAGTCGCACGTGGTGATCGGCGGGGATACCGAAATCGGCGAAGGTGTGCATATTTTTCCGTTCGCCTCGCTGGGGCTGAAGCCACAGGATTTGAAGTTCAAGGGTGAAAAAACGCGGCTGACCATCGGGAAAAACACGACTATCCGCGAGCACGTTACCATGAATCCCGGCACGGAAGGCGGCGGCGGTATCACCAGGGTGGGCAGCCATTGCCTGTTTATGGTGGGTGCGCACGTGGCGCATGATTGCCAGCTTGGGGATCATGTGATCCTCGCCAACAACGCCACGCTGGCCGGCCACGTAACGGTGGGGGATTTCGCGATTATCGGCGGGCTTTCGGCGGTGCATCAGTTCGTGCGCATCGGGCATCACGCGATGATCGGCGGGATGAGCGGCATCGAGAACGACGTGGTTCCTTACGGCTCCGCGATGGGCGAACGGGCAAGCCTCGCGGGGCTGAACCTGACCGGCATCAAGCGGCGCGGCTTCTCGCGGGAGGACATCCACGCGCTGCGCGGCGCATATCGGATGCTGTTCGCCAACGAGGGTACGCTGGAGGAGCGGCTCAGCGACGTGGAAACCCATTTCGGGCAGTGCGCGCCGGTGATGGAAATCCTCAGCTTCATCCGGCAGGAAAGCACCCGCGCGCTGTGCCAGCCCAAAATCGCCAAGGCGGCGTGATGTTCGGCAGCGGGACACTCGGCATCATTGCGGGCGCGGGGGAATTGCCCCGGCGGATTATCGCGGAATGCAAAGCCTCCAAGCGCAGTTGCTTCGTGGTGGCGTTTGAGGGCATCACGGATGCCAGCACCACCGAGGGCGTACTCCACACGCGGCTGCACATTGCGAAAATCGGCAAAGCGATACGCGCGCTGCGCGAGGCGGGCGCGGGGGAAATCGTGATGGCGGGGCGCGTCGGCAGGCCGCACCCCTCGACGTTGCGTCCGGATTTCACCGGCCTGAAGCTGCTGACCTTGTTCCGCAAGCTCTCCACCCAGGGCGATGACGCAGTGTTCTCCACCATCATCCGCTTTCTGGAAACCAAGGGGTTCAAGGTGGTGGGCGTGGATCATGTGCTGGCGGATCTCGTCATCCGCGAAGGGGCGTTCGGCAAGCACGCGCCGGATAAGCGGGCGCAGAACGATATTCACATCGGGATGCGCGCAGCACGGGAGATCGGCAAGCTCGATATTGGCCAGGCGGTGATCGTGCAGGGCGGCGTCATTCTCGGCGTGGAAGGCGCGGAGGGTACGGATCGCCTCGTTTCCCGCTGTGCGGAGTTGCAGAACGAAGGCCCCGGCGGCGTGCTGGTGAAGATGAAAAAACCGGGGCAGGATGCGCGGGTGGATCTCCCCAGCATCGGGCTGTATACGGTGGAGAACGCCTACGCGGCGGGCTTGCGCGGCATCGCGGTGGAAGCGGGCGGGGCACTTGTCATCAACCGCGATCTGGTGCGCAAAAAAGCCGACGAGCTTGGGCTGTTTATCGTTGGCATTACGCCGGATGCGCTGTAGTTTCCCCGCATGACCAAAACCATTTTCCTGATAGCGGGCGAGGCTTCCGGCGATGCGCTCGGCGCGAAGCTGATGAAGGCGCTGAAGGAATGTCATCCTGAGCGCAGCGAAGGATCCCCTGCGGCGGGAGATCCTTCGCCTGTGGCTCAGGATGACAGTGAAATAAAGTTCCTCGGCGTGGGCGGGGAGCGGATGGCGGCGGAGGGACTCGCCAGCATCTTCCCGATGGAGGAACTTTCGCTGCTCGGCTTCGTGGAAATCGTGCCCCATATCCCCAAGCTGCTGAAGCGCATCGAGCAAGTGGCGGAGGAAATCCTCCGCGCCAAGCCGGACATCGTGGTGACGATTGACGCGCCGGCGTTCAATCATCGGGTGGCGCGGAAGCTGAGAGATATGGCGGAGAGCAGAGAGCAGAGAGCAGAGAGCACTCCCCATCATCCAGCATCCATCATCCATCATCCCCTTCTCGTCCACTATGTTGCCCCCACCGTGTGGGCGTATAAGCCGGAGCGGGCGGCGAAGATTGCGAAACTATACAACCACCTGTTGGTGATTCTGCCCTTTGAGCCGCCCTATTTCGAGAAGGAGGGGCTGCCGACCACCTTTGTTGGCCATCCGATTCTGGAGGAAGATGTGGCGGACGGTGATGGCACTGCTTTCCGCGCGGCACAGGGCATTCCAGCGGATGTTCCGCTGCTGGGAATCATGCCCGGAAGCCGCAGCGGGGAGCTGAAGCGGCTGCTTCCGGTATTCCGCGAAACGACCGCGCTGCTGAAGCGGGAACTGCCGAACCTGCGCGCGGTGATGTTCGCCACGGCGCGTTTTGCGGAGCGGCTGAAGGCGGAAACCGCCGGGTGGCCGATTCCGGTGACGGTGATTGCGGGGCGGGAGGGGCGGAAGGATGCGCTGGCCGCCTGCAATGTTGCGCTGGCGAAATCCGGCACGGGTACGCTGGAATTCGCGCTCGCCCGTGTGCCGATGGCGGTAGCGTACAAGGTCAACCCGCTTTCCGCGTGGATGCTGCGCCGGATGATCCAGGTGCAGCACGTGAACCTCATCAACCTGGTGCTCGGCAAATCGGCCATTCCCGAACTGCTGCAGGAGGAATGCACCCCGCTCCGGCTTGCGCAATCGCTCATCCCGCTGTTCCGTAACGATGACGCACGGCTGGCGCAAACCCTCGCCATGCACACCGCGCTCGGCAAGCTCCGGGGCGATCCCGCGCTTTCCCCCAGCCGCAAGGCCGCGCAAACGCTGCTTGCGCTGATGGCTGGATAATTGCTTCGTTCCGTGCTAAAATAACCTGATGGGCTGGATACAGGCAATTATCAACGCGATTGTCCCCTCCGAGGAAGAACGGCGGGCGGCGGAAGATGCGCGCGCGCGGGAGGAGGCGGAAAGGCAGCAGGCGGAGCAGACCGCCGCGCAGGAAGTGCAGGTGCAGAGCCAGGTGAATCAGGCGATCCAGCAGGCACTCACGCAGGCCGCATCCTTGGGAGTTTCCGATCCACGCCAATTCGAGGAGCAGGCCGTTTCCGCCCTCGAAAGCAAGCTGATTCAGGGCAATACGGATACAGGCGCGGAGGCCTTGACGCTGGAGGGCAAGGAGGAAATCCATGCCGCGATTGAGCGTTATGCCACGCTGAATGCGGGGGTGAATCCGGTGGTGAATCAGGCGGAGGAAAGCCATGCTGACACGGTGCTTCACCCCAGCATCCCGCGAAGCAAGGAGCATCACCAGCAACAGAACAGCAGCTTCCCCCGCCGCGATTTTTTTGATAAAAGGCCGATGGGCGATTCGGGGGAGTAATTCATGTACCGTCATCGCCTGAATTTTCGTAGAAAATTCTAGGGCGATCCATCTGTCAGCGAGTGCGTGGAGGGATGGATGCCCCTAGAATCGCTTTGCGATTCAGGGCATGACGGTTAAAATGGTACGTACATAAAATACTCTAACCCCCCGCGAGATACTGCATCTGCGCGTCGTATTCAAACAGATAGAGCAGGGTGCGCAGTGCCTTGCCGCGCGGGGATTCCAGCCTGGGATCATGCGCCAGCAAGAGTTTTACGTCGTCGCGCGCGGCGAGCAGTAACTCCCCGTGCTCCGGGAATCGGGCGATTTTGAAACCGGGCATCCCGCTCTGCTTCGTGCCGAGTAATTCGCCGCTGCCACGCAGCATCAGGTCTTCCTCCGCGATGCGGAACCCGTCCTCCGTTTCGCGCAGGATGGAAAGCCGCCGCACCCCCGTTTCCGTCACCTCCGCGCTGTAAAGCAGGATGCAGTGCGATTGCGCGCCACCGCGCCCCACCCGTCCGCGCAACTGGTGAAGTTGTGCCAGCCCGAACCGCTCCGCCTGCTCGATGACCATGATGGTGGCTTCCGGCACGTCCACACCAACTTCAATGACGGTGGTGGCGACCAGCACGTCGAGTTCGCCGCGCGTGAAGGCGAGCATCGCGGCATCGCGTTTTTCCGGCGGAAGCTGGCCGTGCGCCAGCCCGACGCGGCTGTCGAACGCGCCCTTCAGCACCGCGAAACGCGCCTCGGCGGCTGCGGTAGGTTTCCCCTCCCCCTCAAGGGGGAAGGAATTATTTTCTTCAATCAGCGGGCACACCCAGTAAACGCGATTGCCTTTCGCCACGGCGCGCTTCAGGCCTTCGATCACCTCCATTTCGCGGGCGACGTGCATTATGCGGGTGTCTATAGGGGTGCGTCCGGCGGGCTTCTCTTTCAGTGTGGAAACCTCCATATCGCCGTAGAAGGTGAGGGTGAGTGTGCGGGGGATCGGGGTGGCAGTCATCAGTAGAATATCCGTGCCCGTGCCCTTGCGGGCAAGTGCGAGGCGTTGTTTTACACCAAAACGGTGTTGCTCGTCAATGACCGCCAGCGCGAGATCGTGAAACACCACGTCATCCTGAAACAGCGCGTGTGTGCCGACGGTCAGCAGCACATCGCCATCCGCGAGCCGTGCCAGTGCTTCCTGCCGCTGTTTACCCTTGTCGCGGCCTGAAAGGAACACCAGCGGCGCGTCCATCAGCAGCCCGGCTTCCTCCAGCATGGCGGAAAGCCGCGCGTAATGCTGCCGCGCGAGCAGTTCTGTGGGAGCCATGAGCGCGGCCTGCCTGCCGCATTCCGCTGCATTCAGCATGGCGAGCAGTGCCACCACCGTTTTCCCGCTGCCGACATCGCCCTGCAACAGCCGCAACATCCGCTTGCCGGAAGCCATATCCGCTAGGATTTCCCGCACCACCTCCTGCTGCCCGCCCGTGAGCGAAAATGGCAGCGATTGCACCAGACGCTCGCGGAAACGCCCATCACCTGCCACGATACGCCCCGCTTTCTGATGCACCAGTCCGCGCGTGATCCCCAGCGCAAGCTGGTTGGCGAGCAGTTCATCATATGCCAGCCGTGCCCAGGTTGAGGAAACGGGCGCGGCATCCTCCGCTTTTTCCGGATGGTGGAGGTGTGCCAGCGCGGCCTTCCAGCCCTGCCAGTGATGCTTCTCTCGGAAATTTTGCTCCTGCCACTCCGGAAGCTCCGGCGCGCGGGCGAGCGCGGCCTCCATCACCTTGCCGAGGAATTTGTTGCTGATACCGAGCGTGAGCGGATAAACAGGCTCCACGCGCAACGCCCTCTCAAGCTGATCGGGCAGGAGAATCGCATCCGGATGCGCCATCTGCAGCATGGAATCGAACCGCTCCACCCGCCCGCTCACCACACGCTTCTGTCCCAGCGGAAGCTCGCGCACGATGTAGTTTTCATTGAAATGGAAAAAGATGAGCGTGAGGTAGCCGGTTTCGTTGCGGCAGATCACCTTGAACGGCTGGCGGGTGTTTGGCTTGGGCGGGAGGTATTCCTCCACTTCCACCAGCGCGGTGATGACCTGGCCATCCGGTGCGGTGAGGAGATCCGGCATCGCACGGCGATCCACGCAGCCGGAAGGGAGGTGCAGCAGCACATCCTTCACCAGCGCGCCCTGTTCCCTATCGCCCGCTGCGAGCCGGGAGAGCAGTGCCTTCATCCGGCTGCCCACGCCGGGGAGGGTGGAGGCCTCCGTGAACAGCGTGTTGAGGATGACCGGGCGCATGGCGCGATTCCAAACGGGTTCTCAGGCGGCGTAAACCTGATTGCCGCCGCCGCGATGTTCGTTCAGCACGGCTTCACAGCGGCGGATGGTTGCCTCCACTTCCTCATGCTCGTGCATGGGGCGCAGCGCGATGCTGAGCGTACACCCGATTTTATCATTGCCGGGGATATAGAGCGGTTGGTTTGCCACCACCGAGCGCAGGCGCTGGAGCGGAATCGTCCCCGTTTTCGCGTCGGCTTCCAGCAGCAGTACACCGAACTGGCCTTCGCCAGCATAGCCGATAACGTCCGCATCGCGGAAAGTCTGGCGGCAGCGCAATGCCACTTCCTTCAGCAGCCCTTCGGATACCGTCTGCCCGTAATCCAGGGTGATCTGCCTGAAATCGTCAATTTCCATGAGCGCGACCGCTGCCTGCATCGTGCCGGTCTGCACACCATTCTGGACGATTTTTGCCGCTTTCATGAAGGAAGTGCTGGAGGGAAGCTCCGTCACCTTATCCACTGCCTCGAATTCCTTGAACGAAGCCAGTTCCTTCAGCACACCTTCCGTGGCTCCGCCTTCGCCGCGCATCACCAGCAGGAAGCGCGCGTTGGCATCGAACGATACATCGCGCTGCACACGCATCTTGAGCCGGACAACCTTGCCGTTCTTGGCCAGCAGCCCGAAATTGCGGCAGCGGCTGAGCACATCGGAGAGATCGCGCCCATCCGCGCTGAAATCGAGGCTGTCCTCCAGTTGCTCATTGATCTGCACGGGAAGGATTTTGTGGAAGGATTGCCCGATCACTTCCTGCGCCGAGAAGCCCGCCACCGGCGCGAGCTGCGCCAGCGATTCATCCACCGATTCGATAGTGAGTGCCCGCTTTGCGTTATCCTGTGTCACCACCATCGTTATATCGCCTTTACGTCCGGCCATGCGCGCGCCTCCTGAAGGTTGTTCTGCTGATTCCAGTTATAAATCAAAAACTAACGGAGAACAATGTGTAAATCCTGGTGAGGGTGTCTCTTTTTCTCCCCCCGCCTGCGGGAGAGGAGGAGTGTATTCACTTCCAAATATCTAAAATAATCATTGCATTTTATGTCCCGTTCTGTTAAAATGTAAGCTCTATTTTGATCTTCCATGCGAACGATCTATTACACGCACTCCTGCGTGAAACTCACTGATCTTTCCGTGGACATCCCTCGAAAGTTCTCCAACCCGGCAAAAAATCCTGCCGGAGAAAGTGTGTACGACAATGTTTACAACAATGTGTACCTGGTTGGCAGCGTGTGTTCATCCGCTTGAATTCGGTTGTATGGTACTTGCAGCCTTACTTGCAGCTAAATGTATCAATCGCTACTGGTATAAAATACCCAAAGCGTCAGTTTGGATATTATTCGTTTGGGGTATGATTGCTGCGGGAATGTTGGTAGTGTTTTTCATCTCCCCATCCCTGAACCTGAGTCGCCTGGTTGACTTTATATTGTACGCCTACTTCGCCTACCTGGTTACCTTAGCCCTCAGTATCTTTCCAGTTCAGAGGGTCGAAGAACAGCGGAATCCGGATTCAACTACCTGATCCGTCAGAAACCATCCCGGTCGAGAGTTTTAGAACCCCCAAAGGTTCTTCTCTCGGCCAGGATGGTTTTTTATTTTTCCTTCAATTTTTCCCTTTTGCTTCTCTCAGCCTGCTCTGGCGTGTAATAATATTCAAAAATAAGGTTGACGTTTGTATGGACAAATGCCTACCTATTGTGCTATGGTGAATATAGCGATTTCAGGCTTTGAGTGGGACAAGGGCAACCTGGAAAAATGCCGGAAACATGGAATTTCCCTGAAGGAGATAGAAAGATTTTTCCGGCAGGAAAGCATCTATATTCCCCCGGATTACAAGCATTCCGAGAAGGAGCAGCGATTCTTGGCGATAGGGAAATCACGCAAGGGAAAACCGATGTTTGTGGTGTTTACCCTGCGGTCGGATGAGGGCGAAGGCCAACGCATCCATCCCATCAGTGCCCGGTTCATGCATGACAAGGAGGCAAGGAAATATGAAAAAGAAAATACCGGAAATAAAAACCGATAAGGCTGCGGAAGCACTGCTGGAACAGGATTTAACCGGCTACCTGAACATGGAAAATTTTCAGCAGGTGAGTTTTGAATTCCTGCCGAAGACCGAAAAAGTCAACCTGCGTTTTCCTGAGAAATTATTGAAAGCGGTACGCGAAAAGTCAAAGCGCGAAGGTATTTCCTATCAGAAATACATCCGCCGCGCCATTGAGCGGTCACTGACGGATTCGCGCCCTAATTAATCACCATGCTGCTGGGATTGAGCACTCTATCAGGATACCTGCCCTGGTACAAGGAAATGCCCAGCGCGTGGCCGTAATCTATTGCGTGTTCGCTATCGCAGCGGCAGAGGATCATGCGGTTGGAGCCGCACCGCTTCACCGCCTCCGCGAGTTTTTTATTGGCGGCGTTGGCAAGATCGCCGACCATATCCGCGTTCCATTGCAGTTTGGCGAGATCGAAGCCGAGTGCCTCACGATCCACCTGCACGAAACTTTCGTTGGTGAGGCCGTCCAGGCACAGGCGGTAGCCCGCTTCATGCAGCAGATTCCGCGCGCGGAGGAAGGCATCCATATCCGTGAACACATCCGCAATATGGATTTCCACCACGATGGCGGCCTTGCTCTCCTGCTTCGCGCGGTCGCGGAAGCGGCGGAACACGTCGCCCAGCACCGTTTGTACATTCAGGTTCAGGCTCACGGGCTGGCTGAGATATTGCCGCGCGTGTTCCGTCAGAAGCTCCAGCACGTGCGCGTCCAGAACATCGGTGAGGTGGCGGAACAGCCACTTGTCGCTGGCAAGGTTGCAATCCGTGGAGAGCAGCTTGCGCAGGTGTACCATGTTCACGTACATCTCATGGAATACGGGCTTGATCTGCCGATTTTTCTGGATGGCGCACACAGGCTGGCGGCGCATGGCATAGCTGAAATCCACTCCGTCCAGCTCCTCGATGATATTCACCAGCCGCGAGGGGGTGAGTAACCCCTTTTCCTCCTCCGGCTTCGGCGTTTTTACCTGCGATTCCAGTTGCGTGGCGAGGGTCACCCGCTCCGAGCACACGCGGTGGAATGGTCGCCACTGGAAGGCGAGATCATAGAGCGTACAGAAATTTTCGTTCTCCTGGCCTTCGCCGTGATAGGCAAGTGGGTCATCCGCGAACAGGTAGCGGAGCTGGAAGATTGCCTGGCTCAGGAGATCCTTGTTCAGGCCGTGATACAGCACGACGATGTCGCCATCCCGCCCGGCGAAAATCTCGCCGCCTTCCTTGCGGAAAATATCGTTCATGATGTTCACCGCGATGCGCTGCTGGAACTCGCTGCGGTACATCTCCTGCAGGCTGGAGGTGTGGAAATGCAGGGCATAATGGCTGCCAGCCGCCCCCTTCAGGAACTTCACCGTATCCAGCAGCCGCGCATCAACATTGGTAGAGATAATCTGCATGAACCCGCCCCGTTTTCCGGTAGTATCCTAATTCCGTCATCGCCTGAATCGCAAAGCGATTATAGGGCGATCCATAGTGCGCGCAAAACAAAGTGCGCGCAAAACAAGGAGATGCGGCAGGTATGGATTCCCCTGTAATTTCGCTAAAGCGAAATTCGGGGAATGACGGTTGTTCTATGAAATTTAGGACAGCACCCCATTTCATTCCGCCTACACTCCATGTGTGAGGGGAGTATAGTAGCATCCTCCCCGCCCTGTCACGCGGCAAATGATATGCTTCAGGTCTGTTCTGTTTTCCCTCTCCCGCGTGCGGGAGAGGAGGATTTCATTACCCCGCACGTGTTGCGGGGTAATGAAATCCGGTGAGGGCACTTGCGGCGGGAACCAAAGAAGCCCTCACCGCAAATCCGGCCAATAAATTGGCTCGGATTTCCTGCCTCTCCCGCACGCGGGAGAGGGGAAGCAGCGAGAATTGAACAGCCCTGTGATATGCTGTGGAGGGAAGGGAAGTGCCGGAAAACTAAAATCCCTTCTCTATGGAATACATAACAACGCAGGGGCCAACTGGTGCATAGACGGTATCGCACGCGCCCTCGCCTTCTCCGCAGCCCGGACCCGTCGTGTAACTGTAGGTGGGCGCAAGGTTGTAGTCACCGGGAGATGACCAGTGCGCGACACTTCCTCCGCCGTAGGACATCGCGTGTTCATTATAGGTTATGCAATCCATCCCTGCTCCGCCTTCCGCTATCAGATGCCCGGACATCGCAAAGCCATCATCCATTTTTCTGTCGATAATGGATGCATCTTCGGGGCTAAGGAGTGCGTTGTTGCCCCAGCCTGGTCCTACCTGTGCTCCCGGATTAAAACCCAGGGAGAAATCTCCGAGCACAATATAGTTCTGCAGGCCGGGAAAAGCGGGGGTGTCAGGAGTGCCTGCGCCGCTGAGATCATACCAATCAACGGTGCTGTTTAGCACATACCCAGCACCGCCCTGGAATTTGGAAGGGAAAAGATGCAGGCCGGGGCGGATATAGGAGCTATCCTGTGCCAACTTTGTCCCGGTTGAGGGGTTCTTATAGGGGCCGGGGAGGAGGCCTGCCAGTGCCATCTGCTGCCACGCCCAGATGCCTTCGTAATAGGCATACCAGGTGTTGCACTGATCGGCGCAGGCGGCATACCACCACAGTCCCTGTCCGGTGGGAAGCGCGGGAAGACCCGCTGCGTCAAACGCAGGAAGCCCCGGATTCCACTGCCCGGTTGGCCAGAAAGCGGGTGCTTTCTTGAGATCGCCCGGCAGCCCGTCATATTTCGCCCTGAAATTATTTATCGCAACCTGAATCGAATTGAGTTCCGACACCACCTGATGAAGTTTCGCGGTATGGATAAGTTCCTTACCGGTGAGAACCCCGGCCACCAGCAGCCCGATGATAACAAGAACAAGCGACATCTCAATCAGGGTAAAGCCGCGTAAATTGACTTGCACAGGCTTAACTTTGGACTGCATTGGAGTATTTTTCATGCCCGCTATTTTAGCACAGTTCGCGGGGTTGCTACAACATTTCTAGGGAAAATTCGTTATCATGTCTTCCTGAAATCGCGCGCCACACCGGAACAACTTACCGAAAACTTGATGCAAATCACCGATGTTAAAGCATTGAGGTATATTTCTTTTTATGCTATTATTCCCTCATAGGTAAAGGAAGGGGTGAGGACAATGAAACTGCTGGTTCCCGTCAAGCGCGTGGTGGATTACAACGTGAAAGTGCGGGCGAAGGCGGATGGTTCCGGCGTGGACATCGCCAATGCCAAAATGTCCATGAACCCGTTTGATGAAATCGCGGTGGAGGAGGCACTCCGCCTGAAAGCGGCGGGAAAAGCTGCGGAAGTTATCGTGCTCACCATCGGCAATGCGAAATGCGAGGAAGTGCTTCGCACCGCGATGGCGATGGGGGCGGATCGCGCCATCCATATCATCACGGAAGCGGAAATACAGCCGCTCGCGGCTGCGAAGCTCATCCGGAAAATCGTGGAGAAGGAGCAGCCCGGCATGGTGCTCCTCGGCAAGCAGGCGATAGACGACGACGCCAGCCAGACCGGGCAGATGCTCGCTGCGCTGCTGAACTGGGGGCAGGGGACGTTCGCCTCGAAATTAGTCATCGAGAATAACGAGGCTGTCGTCACGCGCGAGGTGGATGGCGGGCTGGTGACGGTGGTGCTTAAACTTCCTGCCGTGGTGACGACCGACCTGCGCCTCAACGAACCGCGCTACGTGAAACTGCCGGACATCATGAAAGCGCGCGGCAAGCCCGTGGAAAAACTTACGCCGGAGCAGCTTGGGGTGGATGCCGCCTCGCGCCTGCGCACGCTGAAAGTGGAGGATCCCCCCAAACGCAAGGGCGGGGTGAAAGTGAAATCGGTAGAGGAGCTGGTAGAGAAGCTGAGGAACGAAGCGAAAGTTCTTTAACTGTCATCCTGAACGCAGCGAAGGATCTCATGAGGCGGGAGATACTTCGCCTTCGGCTCAGGATGACAGTGTGCCTTGGGAGGGGTGCGATGAAGAGGGGCGGGAGGATAGCCGTGCTTGCGCTGCTTGTGTTAAGCGCGTGCGGCGATAAGAATAAGCTGCCTCCGGGTTTTGAACGGATAGGCGGCATCGGCAACGTGCATTTCGTGTATCTGGATGAGCACACCTATCAGGGCGGTAAATTTGACCAGATGGCGGATGCGCGGAAAATTTGCCGGGTGTATGAACAGGAGAGTGCCTGCGAAGTGTATATGTGGACGGAAAAGCGCGCAATACCGCCCGAGCTTCCCATCCGGAACCGGGATAAGGATGTTGGATGGTTCCGGATGCGGGAGGGGAAAGTGGTGTATTTCAAGCAGGTGCACCAGCAGGAGGCGATCGTGGATATTTACGACGTGCAGGGCAGAAATATGAAAAACTATAATCCGGACAGGGTAAAACATTATGACCGTTCTGATCGTCAGCGAACACAGTAACCGGGGCATCGCCCACGCCACGCGCTGCGCGGTGACTGCGGCGGCAACAATGTCCAGCGAAATCCATCTGCTGGTGGCGGGGCACGGCTGCATGAGCATCTGCGTGGCGGAGGCGGCGCGCATCGCAGGGGTGGCGAAAGTCATCGCCGTGGAGAGCGTGGAATATGCGCACGACCTTGCGGAGAATCTTGCGCCGCTGGTGGCGAGTATTGTAGAGGCTGGCGCGGGGCAGGGCGGCTATACACACCTCGTCGCGCCGGCTTCCACCTTCGGGAAGGATGTGATGCCGCGTGTGGCGGCACTGCTGGATGTCGCGCAGGTTTCCGATATTATCCGTGTGGTGGACGGTGAAACTTTCGTTCGTCCGATTTATGCCGGGAACGTACTTGCGACGGTGAAATCCTCCGATAAAATCAAAGTGGTGACGGTGCGGCCTTCCGCCTTCGCTCCTGCGGAGCTGCGGCGTGACACGCCCGCCCCGGTGGAAACGTGCGCGGGCAAGGGAGATTCCGGCCTTTCCCGCTTCGTGGGTGCGCAGACGGCGGAATCCGCGAGGCCGGAGCTTTCTTCCGCGCGCATCGTCGTTTCCGGCGGACGCGGCCTCGGCGGCGCGGAGAATTTCAAGCTGCTGGAGAAACTCGCGGATAAACTCGGCGCGGCGGTGGGAGCCTCGCGCGTGGCAGTGGATTCCGGGTGGGTTCCGAACGACTGGCAAGTGGGACAGACCGGCAAGGTGGTCGCGCCCGATCTTTATATCGCGGTGGGAATTTCCGGGGCGATCCAGCACCTGGCGGGCATGAAGGACAGCAAGGTCATCGTCGCCATCAACAAGGACGAAAACGCCCCCATTTTTGAGGTGGCGGATTATGGGCTGGTGGCGGATCTGTTCCAGGCACTCCCCGCACTGGAAAAAGCACTGGGATAAAATATGGTGATGATATACTTGAAAATACTTAAGGCGGTTCCCGTCATTCCCTGAATTGCCGAAGGCAATTCTAGGGGAATCCATCTCGCCGCAAACTATATCGCACGATGGATCGCCCTAGAATCGCTACGCGATTCAGGCGATGACGAGATTGTTTCATAAATATGAATAACTGAAACCTCATGACACCCGTTTCACGCAAAACATTCGTTGCCATCGAAGCCGTGGCCTATATCGCCTGCCACGCGGGGGATAAGCCGGTGCGCGGGCGGGAAATCTGCGAGTATCAGGACGTGACGCTGCGCTACCTCGAACATATCCTGCAGGCACTGGTGCGCGCGGGTGTGCTCAAGGGTATCCGGGGGCCGAAGGGCGGCTACGTGCTGGCGCGGGAGCGGCGAAAAATACCCTTAAGCGATATTCACGACGCGGTGCAATCGCCCGGCGGCGGGGAGGAAGGTTCAGCCTCGCCGATTTACCGGAAGGCACTGCGCCCGCTGCAGGAGGAACTCCGGCGGGAAGCCCGCACCCGCCTGGCCGCGCTCACCCTTCAGGACATCTGCGACCGCGTCGGACACGGCACGGCGGGAGCCGCGCGCCCAAGCCGCCAGGATTTCACGATTTAAGGCCATGCTTTTATGTCACCCCGCATTTATTGCGGGGTTAGCAGTAAAGTATAACCCCGCAATAAATTATAACCCCGCAATAAATGCGGGGTGACAGTTAAAAATGCAGGGTGACATTGGCCTTGCCTTCCCTGCAATTCCTTCTATAATTTCCCCCACGCGATCACGCCGACACCAACCACATTTTCAGATGAGATAGGAGAGAATTATGTCTGCACCCGCACTTAAAAAAGCACCCGAAGGCACGTTTTCCACGAAAGGCCGCGGGCGCGTGTATGAAAACATCGCGGATACCGTGGGCGATACCCCGCTGGTGAAGCTGAACCGCATCGCGCAGGAAGCCGGCGCAGTGGCGGATGTTTACGCCAAGCTGGAATTTTTCAACCCGCTTTCCTCGGTGAAGGATCGCCTCGCGCTTTCGATGATCGAGATCGCCGAGAAGGAAGGCAAGCTGAACAAGGACACCGTGCTGGTGGAGCCGACCTCTGGAAATACGGGTATCGCGCTGGCGTTCATCTGCGCCGCGAAGGGCTATAAGCTCATCCTGACCATGCCGGAGAGTATGTCCATTGAGCGCCGCAATATGCTGAAAATTCTCGGCGCGGAACTGCAGCTCACCGAGGCGGCGAAGGGTATGAAGGGCGCGATCGCCAAGGCGGAGGAGATTGTTGCTTCCAACAAAAATGCGCTGATGCTCCAGCAGTTCAAGAACCCGGCGAATCCGCTCATCCACCGCAAAACCACGGCGGAGGAAATA
>JAHFPR010000077.1 GCA_023269645.1 Alphaproteobacteria bacterium
TTCAGTGTGGCATGGGGCGCACGGGCAAGTTGTGCGCGCATGAATGGGCGGGCATTTCTCCCGATATTCTCGCGTCCGCCAAGGGCATCGGTAATGGCTTCCCGCTCGGCGCGTGCCTCGCCACGAAAGAAGCCGCGAAGGGCATGACCGCCGGAACGCACGGCTCCACCTACGCGAATAATCCGCTGGCGGTGCGCGTTTGCAACGCGGTGATGGATCTGATGCTGGAGCCGGGATTTTTCGAGAAGGTGCAGGGTATTTCCGCTTACTTGGTTGAATCCCTGCAGGCGGTGCGGCAACGTTATCCGAATGTAATTACCGACGTGCGCGGAAAAGGGCTGCTGACGGGGATAAAAGTCAATCACGATTCGCGGGAGTTCGTGCAGAAATTACGAAGCAGGAAGCTGCTCACCGCTCCGGCGGGTGATAATGTGGTACGCATCATGCCGCCCCTTATCATTACAGAAAAACACGTGGATGAGGCCATGAGGAAACTTAAATCTTTATGTAAGGAATTATAAATAAATGACTGAAATTGAAAAATATTACAGCTTCCTTGATATAGATAAAATTGAACGCTCCGAGTTGCGAAAAATCCTCAATGCCGCGATAGAAATGAAGCGCGACCTCAAGGGCGGCATCCGCCAGAAGCTGATGAAAGACAGGCATCTCGGCATGATTTTCGAGAAGTCTTCCACCCGCACGCGTGTTTCCTTCGAGGTAGCAATGAACCAGCTTGGCGGGAGTTCCGTAGTGCTCACCACCGGCGATTCGCAGCTTGGCCGGGGCGAGCCTATTTCAGATACGGCGCGCGTGCTTTCCCGCTATGTGGACGTGCTGATGATCCGCACCTTCCGGCACGAAACCCTGATCGAACTGGCGGAATATGCCACGGTTCCGGTCATCAACGGCCTCACGGATTACAGCCACCCGTGCCAGGTGATGGCAGACATCATGACCATCGAGGAACGCCTTGGTGACATCGAAGGCAAGCTGGTCGCCTGGGTGGGGGATTGCAACAATATGGCGAACACCTGGACACAGGCGGCTGAAACCCTCGGATTTCACCTGCATATTTCCTGCCCTGAGGAACTTTCTCCGCCCTCGCGCCAGTCGGAATTCGTCAAATTTTTTGTTGATCCCAAAAAGGCCGTGGCAGGCGCGCATTGCGTCACTACCGACACCTGGATTTCAATGGGTGACGTGGAGGGCGCAGAATATAAATGCGCGCTGCTTTCCAAGGGTTATCAGGTGAATGATGATCTGATGGCACTTGCGGATAAACAGGCGATTTTCCTGCATTGCCTCCCCGCGCACCGTGGAGAAGAAGTGGCCGCTTCCGTCATTGATGGCGCGCAATCCGCCGTGTGGGACGAGGCCGAAAACCGCCTCCACATTCAGAAAGCGATCCTACTCTGGTGTTTCAAGTTGCTTTAATGTGTCACCCCGTCGCATGACGGGGTCTGCCCCGCAACACGTGATGGGCGCAGGCGGATGCCGTCATTCGACGGCATGACAATGGCGGTACTCCCCCGCCAGTCGCACGTAATTCTCCGCCGAAACGGGAATAAAATCGCGCTCCTGCGGCTTCATGTCGCGGAGTTTCTTCGCGGGATTTCCCGCCCACAATTCATTCGTCGGCACAATCTTGTTGTAGGTGACATTGGCGCAGGCCGCCACCATCGCGTAATGCTCCACCACCGCATGATCCATCACCGTGGCGTGCATCCCGATAAAGCAGTTATCCATCAGCGTGCAGGCGTGCAGCAGCACACTGTGGCCGATGGTGATGCCGGAACCGATGATCGTCGGCCCGGTTTTGCGCGTGACGTGAATCACCGTGCCATCCTGGATATTGGTGCGCTCACCGATGCGGATGCTGTTCACATCCCCCCGGATCACACAGCCGAACCACACATTACTCCCCGCACCGATATGCACATCCCCGATTACCACCGCACCGGGCGCGATAAACACATCCGAAGCGATGGTGGGATAAATGCCGTTATAGGGGAGAATGATGGGAGTGTGTGTCATGGAAAAATCCCCACCTGTTTCAGTCCTGCCGATTCCTCAAATCCGAACATAACATTCATGTTCTGTATTGCCTGCCCGGAAGCACCTTTTGTGAGGTTGTCAATGCAGGAGAGGATCGTGATCCTGCCGGGAACCCTGTCGGCAAATACGGAAATATCGCAGTAATTCGTGCCGAGCAGCTTCCTTGGAGTACAAATTCTTTCGGAAAATATGTTTACAAATTGTTCGTTATTATATTTCTTATTCAATATGTTAATAACTGTATCTAATGTATTTGGTGATTTTAGCTTCAGGTAGAGATTCGAGATCATTCCCCGATTTATGGGAACCACCTGCGGAGTGAAGGTAATTTGGATGTTCTCTTGTGCGGCGAGTGATAATTCCTGCTCAATTTCGGCTACGTGCCGATGCCCCGTCAGTCCATATGGCCGTACATCCTCATTCACTTCCGCAAAAAGATTTTCCACTTTTGCCGACCTCCCCGCCCCGGTAATGCCGGATTTGGAATCCGCGATAATGCCCGCCTGGTCAATCACCCCCGCTTCCAGCAGGGGAATCAGCGGCAGGAGAATCGTGGTAGGATAACATCCGGGATTGGCAATCAGCCGTGCCTTTCTGATTGCATCCCGATATATTTCCGTAAGGCCGTACACAGCGTTCTTCTGAAGTGCCGCTGCCCGGTGCGGATGGCCATACCACTGCGCATATGCAACCGGATCATGCAGCCGGAAATCGGCAGAAAGATCAATAATCACGAGCTTCTGGTGGGCAGTATACAGCTTTGCAATTATTTCCTGCGACGTGCCATGTGGCAGGCAACAGAAAGCCACATCCATATCACTGAAATCAATAGCATCCAGCTTCACGAAATCAGACAGATGGAGTGACGTAAAATGTGGGTAAAGGCTGGAAATCGGATGCCCGGCATTGCTATCCGCAGACATGGCCACGATGCTTACATCCGGATGGGCAGAAAGCAGCCGCCCCAGCTCCGCGCCGGTATAGCCGCTAGCACCGAGGATGGCCGCTCTGATTTTCTTTTTGGTTTCTGGTGTCATTATTCAGCTCTTTTTGTAAGGAGTCAGCACGGCTTTAAGCATAGGAAAGTGTTTTTTATTCAGTGTTACCAACGTCATTCCTTCTTCTGTGGCTGTGGCAGCCAGCATAGCATCTATAATACCGGTTCCGTGACTTTTTCCATAATGATTGCAGTAGATGCCTCCCTGTAAAGCAATGGCTTCCGAAATATCCACTTTAGGAAATAATGATAACAATGCCGCCAGATCTTTTTCTTCTTTCCCTGCCCGTACACCTGCATAGAGTTCCGCCACGGTCAGCAGAGACACGGCTATCTCTTTCGTATTCCGGCTGATAAATTCATGTGCTTCACGTTTCAGGCGCAGCGCATCAATCAACACATCCGTGTCCATGAGGTATCGCGGCATCAATCGAATTTCCTGTCGGCACTGCGGCGGAGGGCGACAAAATCCGTGTTGTTATCTTTCCATGCGCCCGACAATCCCCGAAGTACGCGCTCCACTTCCTGCTCGCGCTTATCGTTCTCCTTTCGTTGTTCCGCGATATAACGCTCTACTGCCTTGCGGATTACTTCGCTAACATTCTCACCCTTTCTGGCCGCAAGTGCTGCCAGAGCGGCTTTCTGCTCTTCAGAGAGGTATATCTGGGTGCGGATCATGATTTTTTCCTTTGATTTTAATATACACCATTTAGTGGTGTATGTAAAGGGGTGCGGGCAATAAAAAAGGCACTCCCCGAAAGAAGCACCTTTTTCGTATGCCCATAAGGAATAAGTGATTAACGCTTCGAGAACTGGAAGCTGCGGCGGGCTTTCGCCTTGCCGTATTTCTTGCGTTCCACCACGCGGCTGTCGCGGGTGAGGAAACCCTTTTTGCGCAGAGCCTTGTGGTGCGAGGGATCATAGTTATCCAGCGCGCGGGAAATGCCGTGGCGCACCGCGCCCGCCTGCCCGGAAAGCCCGCCGCCGATAACGGTGCAGTACACATCGAATTTCCCCTGCGTTTCCGTAGCGTGGAACGGCTGGTTCACGATCATCTGCAGCACAGGACGCGCGAAATACTGGGCGCATTCCTTTTTGTTCACAACAATTTTGCCCGTACCCGGCTTCACCCACACGCGCGCGGAAGCATCCTTCCGGCGGCCTGTGGCGTAAGCGCGGCCAAGCTCATCCCGCTGGGGCTTGCGAGGCTCCTGCACGGGTTCCGCATCTGCGGCTTTCACTTCTTCCTGATTTCCTGGAATCTGAATCATGATTAGGCTTTCCTGACTTTGTTGTTCTTGGGATTTTTTGCGGCCAAATCGAGTTTTTCCGGGTTCTGCGCCTGATGCGGATGTTCTGTTCCCGCATAAATGAACAGATGCCGGAGCTGCCTGCGCGCCATCGGGCTTTCGCGGGTGAGCATCCGCGTCACCGCCATTTCAATCACCCGTTCCGGGAACTTGCCGGAGAGAATCTTGCGCGGGGTGGTTTCCTTGATGCCGCCCGGATGGCCGGTATGCCTGTAATAGACCTTATCCGTGAGTTTTTTGCCCGTCAGGTGGATTTTTTCTGCATTGATAACAATGACGTTATCGCCGCAATCCATGCTTGGGGTGAACATCGGCTTGTTCTTGCCGCGAAGCACGAGTGCGATTTGTGTCGCCACCCGGCCAAGCACCAGATTTTCCGCGTCCACGACATACCATTTCTTTTGTATGTCGGAGGCTTTTGCTGTATAGGTTTTCATTATGCTCTCGCTTTAATCACGATTTTCCCTGCATTTCAGGGAGCGCAATTATTGCAGATAATTTACAAGTGTCAACAGATAAAATAGGTTTTTAGTGTGTCATTCCCGCGCAGGCCTGAACCTTTTGTGTCATTCTCTTATAATTAATACTGTCACCCTGCACTTGTTGCGGGGTTATACTCCTCGTCAACCATAACCCCGCAACAAGTGCGGAGTGACAATTACGCAGCCTTTGCCTGTTCCACCACTGCGCCCTGCAATTTTTCCAGCGCGCGGTTTTCGATCTGCCGGACGCGTTCGCGGGAGATGCTGTATTCCTGGCTGAGTTCTTCCAGTGTAGCGGGAACTTCGCGCAGGCGACGCTTTTTGATGATGTCCCGCTCACGCTCGTTCAGGGTTTTCATGGCGGAAACAAGTGCGGCGTGACGCTCCTTCTTCTCCTCGCTTTCGGCCAGGATAACTTCCTGATTGGCGCGATTATCCGCCACGAAATCCATCCACTCCCCGCTTTCCTCGCCGCGCGTGACGGGCGCGTTCAGCGAAGGATCCACCGCGCCGAGGCGCTGATCCATCTCCATCACATCCCGCTCGGAAACATTCAGTTCCCTGGCGACGCGCGAAACTTCCTTTGGTGCGAGATGACGATCTGCCGATCCGGTAATCTTGTTTTTCAGTTTGCGCAGGTTGAAGAACAGCTTTTTCTGCGCGGCGGTAGTGCCCATTTTTACCAGCGACCAGGAACGCAGGATATATTCATGGATGGAAGCCTTGATCCACCACATCGCATAGGTGGAAAGCCGATAGCCCTTATCCGGATCGAACCGCTTGACCGCCTGCATCAGCCCGATATTCCCTTCGGAAATCATATCGGTAACAGGCAGGCCATAGCCCTTCAGGCCGTAGGCGATTTTCACCACCAGGCGCAGGTGGCTCGTTACCAGCTCATGCGCGGCCTCAATATCCTGATTGTGAATCCAGCGGTTGGCGAGGATGGTTTCCTCCTCATGCGTGAGCATGGGGAAGCTGTTGACCTGGGCGATATACGCCCCAAGTCCGCCTTCCGCCAATGCCGGCAGGTTCGTTCTGGCCATGACTATCCCCTTATTTGCCACCCCGTTATATATAGGTGCGTCTAGTAATGATTCAAGAGTATCATAGTCATACCAGATAATATTCTGTAAGAATATTATCTGGAAACACTATATGTCACTTTATATCATTCTGAGTCCCGGCCTGCGCCGGGATAAACTCCGCGAAGAATCTCAAGCCACTTGTGGGAGATCCTTCACTTTGTTCAGGATGACAACCGTAGTTCAGGATGACAACCGCAAGGATTCTACCAGCTTCTGCATATCCTTGCAAGTCTCGCCGCCGAGGGGGCTGGAAAACTCCATCCACTCCCCGCTTTCCGGATGGGTGAAGCCGATAAAGGTGGAGTGCAGTGCCTGCCGACGAAAATCCCGCACCGCTTCCGGCAGACGCTCCCAGATTTTCTGCCCCGGTTTTTTGCCGTAGGCACTATCCCCCAGCAGTGGGTGTCCCTTATGCTGGAAATGTACGCGAATCTGGTGTGTGCGCCCTGTTTCAAGTCGGCATTCCACCAGGCAGGCCACACCCTCCGGAAATTTCTCCACGATCCTGTAGTGCGTGACGGCGGGCTTCCCGGTGGATTTCAGCGCGGCCATTTTCTTGCGATCTTTGGGGTTCCGCCCGATATTCGCAGTGATTTTCCCGGCGGGCGGAATCGGCACACCCCACACCACCGCGAGGTATTTCCGCTGTAAATCCCGCGTGGCGAGCTGCTCCGAAAGATTCGTATGCGCCGCGTCGTTTTTGGCCACCACCAGCAAGCCGGAAGTATCCTTATCCAGCCGATGCACGATGCCGGGGCGTTGCACCCCCCCTATGCCCGAAAGCGAATCCCCGCAATGGGCGACGAGCGCATTGGCCATCGTATCGTCATGGTTCCCCGCGCCGGGATGCACGGTCAGCCCCGCCTGCTTGTCAATCACCAGCAGATGTTCGTCTTCATACACGACATTCAACGGAATATCCTTCGCCACCATATGGGTGGGGACGGGCGGAGGCAGGGTGAGCGCGTAGATTTCTCCCGCTTTCACCTTGTGGGAGCGGGAAAGAGGCATCGTCATGCCCTGAGTTTCGCGTAGCGAAACTCTAGGGGCATCCATCTCACCACTTGTACCTGCCTTGCTATGGATCGCCCTAGAATCGCTATGCGATTCAGGCGATGACGGTGATTGTTTTACTTCCCCCGCCTCGATCAGCCCCTGAATGCGGTTGCGGGTAAGCTCCGGCAGCTTGAGTGCCAGAAATTTATCGAGCCGGAGGCCGGAATCGGATTCCTCCGCTGTAACCTGAAATCTCTCCACCTTACCACCTTTAATTTTAAGAAAAATTTTCCCCCGTCATTCCCGCCCCCGCCTTCGCGGGGTAAACCCTGGCGGGAATCCATGTCTGTCACCCCGCACTTGTTGCGGGGGTATTTTTTGCAGCTTATAACTCCGCAACAAGTGCAGGGTGACAGTCCAACATCCGCCGCTTGCTTTGTATTTCCCGCTCCAGCTTTTCCCGTGTGCGCGCGATCAGATTATCGCCGCACATACGATACCACACCGCATATTGCTGCAATTTATAGGCGGGGGATTGCGTGAGTTCGTGCTTCTGACGCTTCACGGCATCCGCCGCTTTTTTCACTTCGTCATATTCACGCTCCAGACGTTCCAGCATTTGCACGGGGTTTTCCTCCCCGCATAATTCCTGTTTACGATTCAGCACCTCGCGTTGCAGCTTCACCAGCCCGGCCATATCCTGATTCAGGTAGGAGGCATTCAGCAGCGCGAACATCTCAGCCGCCTTCGGATTTTCCGGTGCGGTATCCGGGTGGATGGCCTTGGCGAGCCTGCGGTAAAGCCGTTTCACGTCCTCGCTGGAAAGGTCGGAGCTTTCAATGGGCGCGTAGGAGAAATGCAGGGAATCCAGGGAATTTTCCGCTTTATATTCCTTTTCCTTCCCCCCATGCTCCGCAAGCTGCTTCTCAGTATACTCCAGTGCCGCAACCTGTTCCCCGATAGCACCGCAATATTCCACAATGAACGCCTGGAGCGCGCCACGCAGGATTTTCAGCTCATGGGAAAGAATACGGAAGGCAGAGATTTCCTCGGCGATAGCGGTTTCCAGCACCTCCGTCTGCTGGCGGATTTCATGAAAAACATCGCCGGATGCTACCTTGCGCCAATGCTCCTCCAGCCTTTCCCGGAACGCTTCTGCTCTATCCATGCAATAACTCCCTTATAATGTGGCACACTATAACAGTAACATCCGTGGGGATAAACAGGATTATTGCTTCCTGTCATCCTGAATGCAGCGAAGGATCTCCCGCAAGGTGAGATCCTTCGCTGTGCTCAGGAGGACAATTCACCATCCCGTAAACCTTGCCATTATTTTTTCTCCTGCTAAAATAATTGCCCCTCCATAATGCGGAGGAATCTTCTTTACATTATTTTTAGATTACTATATATAGTGAACAATCGTAAGATAAGGAGTTTATCGCGTGACTTACGTCGTGACTGAGGATTGCATCAAGTGTCGGTATTCGGATTGCGTGGAGGTCTGCCCGGTGGACTGTTTCTACGAGGGCGAAAATATGCTCGTCATCAACCCGGACGAGTGCATTGATTGTGGCGTGTGCGAGCCGGAATGCCCAGCGGATGCTATCCAGCCGGAATCGGCCAGCAACACGAAATGGCTGGAGATCAACCGTCAATATTCCGCCGCGTGGCCGAATATCTCCATGAATAAAGGCCCCCTTCCTGATGCCGATAATTTCAAGGGAGAAAAAGGGAAATTCGATAAATATTTCAGCGATAAACCGGGAGATGGAAACTGATATGCGCACATTATTAATGGCAGGTATTATCGGCGGTGCATTCGTGTTCACC
>JAHFPR010000242.1 GCA_023269645.1 Alphaproteobacteria bacterium
CGAATCCAGTGTGCCAGATGATGTAGCAGATTACAGGCGGGCACGATGGCGGCCATCGCCAGACACAACTTGAGCAGAAAGCTCGGTTGCGCCATTTTCCAGCTATGCTTTACCATCAGCCCGCCCACCAGCGGGTTAATGTGCTCCACGCCGCCGCGCCCCTGATAGCCGAAAAATACGGTAGCCGCCGCCGTGCCGATGAACGCCGCGAGGCATATCCGCCAGCGTTTCCCCGGCCACAGCAGCGCGGCGATAAAAGCCAGCGCGACCAGTGCCAGCCAGCTATAGAATCCCACGATGAACGCTTCATATGAATAGGTCTGCGGCTGGCTGAGTTCGCTGAAGGTGAAGGGCTGGATGGCATAAAACATCACGCCCGCGAGGCCGAGCAGCAACGTGGGTTTCAGAAATTGCCGACGGCGCACCGCCATCACCGCATAGCCCCCGCAGAGCAAAGCATAGAGCCAGAAATACCAGGCATAGAGGTGGCGGCAGAGCGGCGCGGCATCGCTATCGCCGCACGTGGCGTTAAGCAGTTTCATGTTCCACGGCGGCAACACCATGAAATTCGCGCCGGGAATGAACAGCTCCATGTTCGTGTATGCCACGAACAGCACCACGGCGAGAAGGAGGATGCCTGCAATTTTCAAAACCTGTAGCATTCGTCGTACCAACCAGCTTCCCGCGAAACAGATGATGGTCTAGGGTTGATAGTTGATGGTAGCCCCGCCCTGCGCCATCAACTATCAACCCTAGACCATCAACTTTCTTTTCTACCCATGTTTCTCCGCAAAGCCCACCACCACGGGCACGATATGCTCGCGGAACTTGCGCCCGTTGAACTGGCCGTAATGGCCGACATCTTTTTGCAGATGATAAAGTTTCTTCGCGGAGGGAAGGCCACTGCAAAGCTCCAGCGCGGCACTGGTCTGGCCGACTCCGGAAATATCATCCTTTCCGCCCTCGATGCAGAGCAACGCCGTTTTCTTAATATCTTTCGGCAGCACTTTTCGCCCGCGCGAAACCATCTCTCCCTTCGGCAGGGAATGCTTCTGGAACACGGTTTCCACGGTTTGCAGATAAAATTCCGCGCAAATATCCATCACGGAAAGATACTCGTTATAGAACACCTTGTGGGAATCGGCACTATCCCCGTCGCCCGATACGAGATGCCTGAACAGATCCACGTGCGAATCAATGTGCTTGTCGAGGTTCATGGTCATGAAGCCGGTAAGCTGCACGAAACCGGGATAAACCGGTCGCATTGATCCAAGATAATTGGCGGGAACCAGCGAAATCACGTTATGCCGGAACCACTCAAGCGATTTCTCCTTGCCGTGGATGTTCACCTCGGTGGGGTTGATGCGGGTATCAATCGGCCCGCCGATGAGGGTCATGGTTTTCGGCACGAAGGGATCGCCCTCCGTAGACATGATGGCCACCGCCGCCATCACCGGCACGGCAGGCTGGCACACGCCGATGATGTGCGAGTTCTCTCCCATGAAATGCAGGAATTCGATGAGGTAGTTGATGTAATCGTCCAGATCGAAATTTCCCTTGAACACCGGCACTTCCTGGGCGTTCTGCCAATCGGTGATGTACACGTCGAAATGCGGAAGGAACCCCTCCACCGTGCCGCGCAGCAGCGTGGCGTAATGGCCGGACATAGGTGCGACAATCAGCATCTTTTTCTGCCTGATTTTGCTGCGCTTCTTGAAATGCAGCAGCCGCCCGAACACTTTGGTGAGCACCACCACTTCGTCCACTTCCACCGCTTTGCCCGCCACTGTCGTTTCTGCAATCTCGAAGGCAGGCTTGGCGAAGCGGCGCGTCATCCGCTCCAGCAGTTCGCTGGCGGCAGCCATGCGGCGGCCATATTCCGTGTAGGCGAAAGGGTTAAGCGGACTGCCGAAAAACTTCTTGCCGCAGGTCGCCGCCATATTGACCGGGGAAAGTGCCATGCGCTGTAGCTCGAACGCGGTATAAAGATGGCTGTTACCAAAATATTCGAGCATGGTTTCTCCTTTTGTTTCTGCGGGAGCAGTATAGGATTTTTACAGTAGGAAGGGAAGGGGAATCACAGGGAGGCGAACAACATCTCCAGTGCCGCTTCCACGCTCTGCCTCCGCACTTCCTCCCGCGTGCCGGGAAAGTGGAATTTCCGGTGCGCCGTTTTCATCAGGTGCGTTGTTTCCCCGCACCGCCGCACCGCCGCGATATGCACCAGCCCCACGGGTTTTTCCGCCGTGCCTCCACCCGGCCCCGCTATGCCGGTAATCGCCACGCTTATATCCGCCGGGGAATGGCGCAGCACACCTTCCGCCATCGCGCGCGCAACTTCCTCCGAAACCGCACCGCGCTTTTCTATCAACGAAGCCGACACACCAAGCATTTCCATTTTCGCTGCGTTGCTGTAGGTGATAAATCCGCGCTCGAACACGTCGGAAGAACCGGGAATATCGGTAAGTGCCGCCGCGACCATGCCGCCCGTGCAGCTTTCCGCCGTGGCGATTTTCATGCCCTTCGCGCGGCAAAGACGCAACACTTGTTCTGCTAACTGTTGTGACATAATTACTCCATTGTTTGTCACCCCGGCGAATGCCGGGGTCTGGGGTTGCATCTTCCAGACCCCGCAACAGGT
>JAHFPR010000078.1 GCA_023269645.1 Alphaproteobacteria bacterium
CGATGGCGGATAGAACGAAAGATCAGAACCCTACAGTAGCGGATGAAGAACTGAAGCAGCAGCTTCAGGCCGAGTTGTCGAGGTATCGGGAGTATTATCGGAACGTCGAGGTTTTTGTTGAGCGTCAGTCTGCGGAGGGGCAGCCCAGCGTGGTCGTCGCTTATTCCACGCCGAATCCGCTTTTGGAATCGGCAAACAGTCAGCTTCTCGCCGATATAAATGATGAATTGGAAAAGCTGGGCTTTCACGGTGAAGTCTCAGGCCAGACGGCATCGCGGGTAAACGAAGGCAATGTTACCACCCAGACGGCTTTCAGGCTTTCGCCCCTGCAGGAGGTGGAGCGGCCTTTCTCTGCACACGCATCTTTTGCAAGGCCGACGCATGGTTGGGAGGATGCGGTGGATCAGGCGGCGGCGACCCCGCTGATTCCGCACACCCCCATTCCGGCAATTGCGCTGGCGCGCCAGCTTGCGGGCGAGGACGCGGATCGCGCGCGGATGCTGGGGCTGGACGTTGGTTTCGGCGAATTCCCTGTCAGCCGTTTTGAGGCTGGCGCGCCGCAGGATACCCCGCCGGATAAGAAGAAATGGCATACCTCCGTAGCGGATATTCCTGTACCCTTTACAGAAATAGAAACAAACAGCAACATGATCGTGCCCGTGACGCTGAAAGGCGTTTCCGGGGAAGATTTTAACGATGCCCGCGAAGTGCGCGGCGCAGCCCCTGCATCGCGGGCTACACCACTGCAAGGACTGCAGGAAGACCTCAGTAAAAAAGCAAAACTTGCGGATGCAAACGAGGTTTCCAACCGCTCGGCCTGGTCGCGTTCGCTGGAGAATCTTCAGGAAACGGCCAGCCTCGCCGTTGAAACCATGCTGGGGGAGGCGGAATCCAGAAAAATCTCTGTAGAAGTGCAGGCGGTTAGCCATAAAAAGGATGCGGTAAGCCTGGAACTGCTCATCACAGGGCCGGATGCTACCGCTGCGGATGACCTGCGCATCGCGCGCGCCGCCAGTGCCGTAGCACTGTTCATCAAGGAAGCCGGGCTGATGGCGCAGAGTGCCGGCACGGTGGATCTCGCTGCGCACGGAATTGTGCTTTCAAGTGGAAAGGAAATATTCGACAGGCTTCCTCCGCCGGCGGAAGGCGCGGGAAAAAAGGATGTGCTCCACCCAGTGGATGCGGCTCTGGCACTTTCCGGTGAACAGGTGATGCCCGTAATGACGGCTGCGGATTATTCCGCCAGAGGTGGGGGGGTGCTGACGGACGAGGTGCTTGCCTTCGAGCGTCACCAGAATCTCGCATTTGACATCAGGGAAGCGGCTCAGGCTGCTGCGGGCGAGATACCCGTCGAGCCTGTGCTGCTCCGGCGTTCCGGCATAGACCCCGCCCGCGCCTATATTGATGTGATGCTGCCCGTGGAATATACGGCGACCGGGCCGAAGATGCAGTTGCAGGAGGGCTACACTGTTACCGTGCAGGATGTGTCGGAACAGGAACTGGCCGAGCATCGTCAGGCAGTGTCGGGAGCCGTGCGGAGTGTGCTGGCGGTGGATCAGGCGCGCCACCAGGCGTTCGCTGCCGTTGAAGATGACGACGATAGGCCGCAAAGATCCGAAGAAGCCTCGCGGCCTGGGATGCGGCTGGATACCGTGCCGTTCGATGATCCGTGGACGGGAACGGTCAAGCTCCGCTTCGCGGTAGATGACCCCCGGATGTTCCAGACGGCCACGCTGGGCCCGGATGAAGAAGAAGAAATAAAAACCCGCGCGGTCAGTACGCTGAATGAATATCTGCGGGATAACCTCGCAAGCGATGCGTATTACAAAGATGTTCGGCTGACCAGCCGGATTGTGGACGAGGTGGATGGCGACGGCAACAGCTACCGCGCCGTGGAAGTGGATGTGGCAGCCAGAAGTGCCACGGTGCGCCACCACGCCGTGCGGAAATTTGCCGAGGGTTTCACGGAAGACGAAGCCCTGAAAGATGCTGTTGCCAACATGGTCGGCAACCGGCCTTCCGAGTTGCCGGATAACCTCGCTGAGAATGTCACGGTCGGCCTGATCGCGCATATCGCAGGGAAAGAAGACGCGATGATGCCGCTCATCATCAAGGATGGCCACCGCGACAGGATAGAGGAAACCCTGGAAAATATCCGCCGGGTGGTCGCCGATGCGCGCAACATGACCGTTGACCAAGTGGATCTCCATCTGGTGGAGCGCAAGGCGGACGGCACTGGCCCTGCCGCCCAGGTGATTTACGTGCCGCTTTCCGGTGACGCGCTCACCAACCAGAACATCATGGGACATCTGAAGCGCGCCGGGGCGGAACTGACGCTGGATACCTATAAGGCGAATATCGAAAATACCGATAAGCAGCAGAAAGACCTTCCCCTCTCCCTGCGCCTGGCGAACATGGTGACGGCAGATGGTGAGCAATCGGCTGTTTCCACCACCTATTCCCATGAGGGGGAAACCAAAAGTTCCTTAAGTGCCAACGCGCAAAGCAGGCCGGTGATAACGATAAGCCTCGGCCAGATCACCGGCGAAAGCATCGGCGAAGGTGGCCGCTCCTCCCGCTATGCCAACGAAGGCAAGGTGATGCTGACCGTCAAGAAACTCGCCGAGGAGCTGAAGCTGAATGCCGGGCCGCGCACTCCGGAATTCCGTGGCGGCCTCGCCATCAACGATACAGACCAGCAGTACGGCGATTTCCGCGTACACTGGCCGAAGCCGGGCACGGAGGAAAAACTCACCATCGAAATCGCCCTGCAGCCCGATAGTGCTCCGACGCAGGTGAATGCGCTCCGGAACATGGTGGAGCACGACAGAAAACACCATAAGCCCATTGATAAGCCCGTGCAGTTTTCCGAAACCTCCCTGCAGGGCATGATGGATGAAGATAACCGGAAACTTGACCCAGGCTTCCTGAAGCGCGCGCTGCAAACTACGAAGTCGAAAGGGCCGCAGGCGATGGCGGCAACCGGGGCTGCGCTTGGAGTGGGTGGAGCGATTGAGGGTGCGGGTGCATGGGTTGGGGCGATGGCGCGGCTGGGCTGGAACACGCTGATGCACGATGCTGCTTCGGCGCAGCTTGCCTCGCATTCGGCGACGGTGGCAGGGCTGGCGGTGGCGGGTGGTATTGCAACGGTTGTCGCTTCCGCCGCAGCAATGGGTGTGATGGCGCACCGCCGCAACAAAGGACGCTTCGCCGCCCAGGAAGTGGCGGATGCCACCACAACATCCCACGGCGCGGTGGTGTATGATGAGAGGAGCGGCGGCATTGATAAGGAGGCCACCGAAACCCTGCAGCAATCCATGAAGGCGAAAACGGTGGCCGATGCGGCGAAAGCAACGGCGATTACCACGACGACAATCGCCGTGGCAGGGTTTTTAACCGGCGGGCTGGCCATTCCGGTGGCGGCGACTATCGGCGCGGGGCTTGCCGTGGTGACCGCTATAAGATCCCGCAAAAAACAACTGGGGCTTGAAGATGAGCTGGGGGACAGGGCACAGTATGATCCCACCCGCGCTTCAAACGACGAAATGCAGCATACTTTGCAGCAGCACCTTCCTGGTGACAGGTTGCCGCCGCCCCCGCCGAAAGTTGACCCCAGGGTGATGGTGTATCCGCAGCGCGGGCAGGAACGCCCGGCAGGAAATCCGGAACCGCAGATGCGTTAAGGCCATCCTTTCCGCAACAGTGCATTTCCCCATAGATTTCAGGGCGTTTTTTTGCTATACACTCCGCCATGAAGGAAGTTTCCACCCCGAAAGAGCGCGCAAAAAAATTCGGCAGGGTGCTGTACGATTCCGCGTACTGGACCATCATGCACGACGGCGTGGAGCACGCGGGCTACATGGCATTCCTCGGCCTGCTTTCTTTTTTCCCGTTCCTCGTGCTGTTCGTGGCACTTTCGGGGCTGATTGACCCCGGTGTGCTCAGCGCGGAGCTGGTAAAGCAGTTTCAGGAACTGGTTCCGGAGCATATCGTAAAGGTACTCGCGCCGCGCATTGATGAAATCACCTCCGGTCCGCCGCAGGATGTGCTGACCGTCGCCATTATCGGTGTGCTGTGGACGGCCTCCTCCATCGTGGAGGGTACGCGCACGATCCTCAACCGCGTCTACCATGTCCACACCCCGCCCGCCTACATCCTTCGACGCCTGCTTTCGCTGGTGCAGATGCTCATCTTCACCGGTGTGCTCACCGCTGTGATGCTGATGCTGGTGGTTGGCCCGCTGGTGTGGGGAGGCGTCAAGATGCTGCTGCACCTGCCGCCGGAGTTTTTCCAGGCGCAGTGGAACTACCTGCGCTACGGCGTTTCCGGCGGGATGATTTTCATCGTCGTGGCGATGAGCTATTATACCCTGCCGAACATCAAGCAGCTCTGGCTGCGCGTGGTTCCGGGCACATTGGCGGTGATGATCGGCTGGTTCGCCGCAGCAGAAGTATTCTCGCTTTACCTTCAGCATTTCAACCAGATCAACCTGGTATATGGGAGTCTCGCGGGCATCATCGCCGCGCTGGTGTTCATGTATGTCATTTCCGTGATCTATATCTTCGGCGCAGAGTTCAATTATTTCCTGGATAAAGCCTACGGCTTCAAATTCGAGGAACGGGAGAAACTGCCGCAGAAAAAACCCGGATCAAGCGCGCTCGCCGAAGCATCAGCCAAAGTTCCGGCAAAGAAAAAGCGCGCCAATCCGTCTCAAAAGCCAAAAACCCCGGCAAAGGACTAGCGCGCCATGATGTGGAATCCGATTTCCTGGGTGAAGCTGTGGTTCCTCTCCATGCGCCAGGAATCCCTGATTTTCCGCCCGAACGCTACAGGGATAGCACCGCTGAAAAGCCCGCAATATTATGGGCTGCGGGATACCATCTCGCTCAACATCCGCAGCCGCGACAAGGCACTGCTGAAGCTCTGGCATCAGAAGCCCGCCCACCCGCCCGGCGAACATCATCCGGAGGATATATTGTTCCTCGCTTTCCACGGCAATACCGGGCATTGGGGTGATGTCGGCCCGCGCGGCGGCCAGCATGACGACAATTTCGACCGCCGCTACCGCATCCGCCTGCTGGAAGCAATCATCCGCGCCGGAGCCGGGTTCGTAGCCCCCACCCTGCGCGGCTATGGCGGCGTGAGCGAACAGGACGCGCGCCCCGGCGAGGAGGGCTTCCTGATGGATGTGGAGGCCATCGTGGATTACGTGCTGCGGAAAATCGAAATCCGACCACGGCGGATCATTGTGTTCGGCGAATCGCTGGGTGCGGCGGCGGCACTGATGGCCGCAAGCATCATGACAGCACGGGACAGAGCACCGGCACTGGTGGCACTGGTCGCGCCGTTCTCCTCTCTCACCGATCTGGTGCGGGAGAAGCATTATATGCTGGATGGAACTGCCATCCGCCGCCGCCTCCGCCACCCGTTCGATAATGTGGCACGCATCGGGCAGCTCAGGCCGGAAACGCAACTCTATATCGCCCATCCGGATAAAGACCACCTGATCGGCCCCGAACAGAGCGCGAAACTCGCCGCCGAAGCGCGCATCGCCGGGCTGAAAGTGACGGAATCCACCATCGAGGGCGGCCACGTGACCTGGGATACCGTCGCCGTGGTGGGCGAAGTGCTGCGGCTTTACCGGGGGTAGGGAGCCAGCAACTCCGCGAGCCTCACCCCGAACACGGCGGCGAGAATCGCCAGCATATCCAAATCCAGTTGCCGCCTGCCCATTTCGTAACAATCGAGAGTGAGGGGATACCCCAAAACACCATTTCCATCTATTCTTGAAAGAATGCGAATTCAAGTTTAACTATGGATCGCCAGCTCAACAACTGGCCTGGAATCAACATACCCCGCCCCAAGGGACGGGGTATGGACGGGGTAGATTCCTTCTTCGCCGCAAGCGGCGGGGAATCTACCCCTGCACGATTAAACAGCGATTGAATCAACTCTAAACACCTTAACTAGGCCGGCCCCTTTCATAAATATTGCTTTGTAGCCATTGAACGCTAACTGGTGATTTTGAAGATGCGGCGTGATAAACTTACTTTTCAGTCCGCACCTGTTACATTCAAGCGCATATAATAATTGACATTTTCACAAGTTGGGGCTAATCTAAAGTCAAATATTAGATTGGTCACTTTATGCGCGATAACATAACACGTTCTTTGGGAAAAGCCATTCTGGACGCAAGTGCCAGTTTCAAGGTCGTTTTACTGACCGGACCTCGGCAGGTTGGAAAAACCACGCTCTTGCAGGAAGTGCAGAAAAAATCCCGCTCCTATGTGACGCTGGATGATTTAGGGATGCGCCTGGCGGCACAGCAAGACCCTGCGAGTTTTCTGGACAGGCTTGAACTCCCTGTGCTGATTGATGAAGTCCAATACGCGCCTAACCTGTTCCCTTATATCAAAATGACGGTAGATAAAGCCAAGCAGCCCGGCCTGTTCTGGCTTACCGGATCGCAGCAGTTCGACATGATGAAAAATGTTACGGAATCACTGGCGGGACGTGTCGCTATCCTGCATCTGCAAGGTATTTCATTAGCAGAAGAACAAGGCCGCCCCGATAGTGCGCCGTTCCTGCCGGATGTAGCTTTGTTAAAAAACCGCCAGAAAACAGCCCAGTCGCTGACTCTGCCGGAAGCCTATCACACGATATGGCGCGGCTCTTACCCTGACATGGTTACGCAACAAAATGATAAGAATTGGGAGCGTTTCTATGACTCGTATGTGGCAACCTATATCCAGCGGGATGTTCGGGAATATTTGAATATCAACGATACCGCTTCCTTTCATAAATTCATGCAGATTGCCGCTGCGCGGACAGGCCAGCTTATCAATTACGCGGATATGGCGCGGGATATAGGCATCAGCGAAGTCACAGTAAAGGCATGGCTGAACGTCCTTCATGCGTCCGGTATTGTTTACCTGCTCCAGCCTTATTTTAACAACCGTGCCAAGCGTCTTATAAAAACACCCAGGCTATATTTCATGGATACGGGGCTGTGCGCGTTCCTCACGGGCTGGCTAAACCCGGAAGTGCTGGAACGCGGCGCAATGGCGGGGGCTATGCTGGAAACATGGGTGGTTTCAGAAGTTATAAAATCCTACCTGCATCATGGCCGGACACCCCGCGTTTATTTCTACCGCGACAAGCAAAAACGCGAAGTTGATTTGCTGATTGAGGAAAACGGAACGCTTTACCCCATCGAAATCAAGAAAACAGCCTCCATACAGAATGCGGGATTTAAGGGCTTTGATATGCTGGAAAGCCTTAAAACCCCCATCGGGCATGGTGGCATGATGTGCTTTGTGAACGCGCTTGTTCCGCTATCGGAGGATGTGGATGCTATACCCGTGGGGTATCTGTGAAAACACCTGATTGAAAGCAGCGCGATGTCGAACCTTACGCACTTAGAAAAGAGATATTTTGAAAGCCTGTTTAATTTCAGTGACATAAATTATTTTCCACTTATTGCGTTTTCAAATAATCCTTGTGCTTTGAGCTGATCTTCGTGTAGCAGCCGCACTCGAACATTGTGCGTATCCACATTGCCGTATAACGCCTATAGCGGAAGCAACGTCAAGCTGCTGCGGAAGCCCTGCCTCGAACTCCGCTTGGGATAGTGTCGGCTCTTTCATAGTGATGCGGCGGGCGTTCTCCATGCGGAGGAGCAAGTCCTCATAAACCTCCACCATCTGCTTTACGGGTTGCTGCTTGCCTTTCGAGGCGTGGCTGAAAATGGTGACATCCTCGCCATCTTCTTGCAGCTTCCCATAATACGAGCGCAACCGTTCCTGCATTTTTGACCTTATTTCCTGTAATTCGAGCAGGGTGAGGTCTTTTCCCCGCACAAGTAGATAATGGGCGGTAAGCTCATGCGTAAGAGGAATCTTCAATTCGGGCGGGATCGTGTATCGCAGCAGCTTGTAATGCTCGACTACTTCATCATATTCCCGCTGTGCTTCGGGGAGGCACTTATCGGCTTCTTTCCTATCCGCTGTCTCAAGGGATTTGATAAAATTCGTCCTGCCGATAGCAGAACGCAATCCGGCGGGGTATTCCCTCCGGTATTTATACACGCCACTCTTGGGATCACGCTTGAGATACATAGGCCGCCGCATAGCTTCCGTACTACCTATCCGTACCACTTACGGAGTTGGAAAGCTATAGAGTATCAGCAACTTATTGATTTATTGACTTAGTAAGAAAGCCTGGAGCGGGTGATGAGAATCGAACTCACGACATCAACCTTGGCAAGGTTGCGCTCTACCCCTGAGCTACACCCGCTTGCGGCCTGGAAAAAGGAGAGGAATCATAGCCGAGGTTTTTTAGTTTGCAAGCTCCTTTTTTAATTTGCTATAGTGGGCGCGCCGGAAACACGCCCTGAACGGGCATTTTGCAGCCATACCTTGCCCCAACCATGACCGCCAGAGAAGCCGACCCCAGATTGCTTTCCATCCTCGTCTGCCCGCTGACGAAGGCTCCGCTCCGCTATGACCGCGCTGCGCAGGAACTCATCAGCGAAAAAGCCGGGCTGGCCTATCCGATTCGCGAGGGGATTCCCGTGATGCTCCCGGAAGAAGCGCGGAAGGTGTAAGTAGTCTGAGTTCAGAGAGCTTTCTATTGATGCAGGAAGTTGCCGTATTTCTCCTCCCCCGCTTGCGGGGGAGGCAGTAAAT
>JAHFPR010000243.1 GCA_023269645.1 Alphaproteobacteria bacterium
ACTTTAATCTGGCGGATCCAAGAGCCGCGCTTCTCGAATTGTCAAAGGGAAAACTAACTTCTGATAAAGTAAACCATTCAGGACAAGGCATTTTCTTTACTTCCAGGATGCTCGATGAATTTAACATCAGGTCGGGTTACCTGTTTTATACACGGGAGCGCCTGAAAGATGACGAATGGCTTATTGAAACGGAAGATAAGCCAAAATATGAAGTAGGAACCGCGATTATGATGGAAATCATGATAAGTACGGAAAGAACAACCAGAGAAGTGTTCGATAAATATCAGGGTGCTGATCTGTCCTTTAGAAAAGCGCACGTGCCTGTCAAGCTCGGAAAATATCCCGGAGAACAGCTGGTTTCCCGATCTCAAGCCAAACGGGTACTTGCAAGATTTGATAATTTTACAGAAGTAATCCTGGACTTTAACGGAGTGCCAGACATAGGCCAGGCATTTGCCGATGAAATATTCCGCGTCTTCAAGAACGCACATCCCGACATTGCTATATTCGCTATAAATATCAGTCCGGAAATTGAGAAAATGATCACATTTGTACAAGCGCACGACATAGACCAGCCAAGCCTGTTCTAGAATGATGCTAAGAGGTATGCAATACGTCCGATTCTAAACTGGCTCCTTTCACCTTCGTCCTTTTCTCTCCGGAAAAATTCCTGTAAGCTGCTCGCCATGAACGAGATACTACAGCACATCCCGCTTTCGGACGTTCTGCTGCTGCTGCTCGCCTACCTGCTGGGGTCTATCCCCTTCAGCCTGGTGGTGGCCTACGCGGCGGGCGCGGGCGACATCCGCAAGCAAGGCTCCGGCAATCCGGGGGCGACGAATGTCGCGCGCATCGCCGGGAAAAAAGCCGGGGTGCTCGCGTTCCTGCTGGATGCGGGGAAGGGTGTGCTCGCCGTGGTCCTCGCCAACCGCTACGGCAGCGCGCCGCCGGTGGCACTGCTCGCGGGCGGGGCGGCGGTAATCGGGCATATTTTCCCCGTGTGGCTGAGGTTCCGGGGCGGGAAGGGGGTGGCCAGCACCTTCGCCGTGCTCGCCACGCTGGAATACCGGGTGGCCCTGGTGGCGATGGCCATATGGCTTATCATTTTCATGGTTGGCAGGATTTCCTCGCTGGCCGCGATTTTTACCATGATCGCCACGCCGGGAGTCGCGCTTTCCTTCGCTGATAAAAAGGGCTATGCGCTGGTGTACCTCACCCTGTTCCTCGCGGGGCTTATCATTCTGCGCCACCGCGAGAATATCCGCCGCCTCCTCGCCGGGGAAGAAAAGAGGCTGCAGTGAAATTCCGCGCTCATGCGAGGGCGGAGCCGGAAGCGCAGATGCCTGACACGGAGGAGCGGCTGGCCGTGCTCCGCCTTATCCGCAGCCAGGAGATTGGCCCCGCAACATTCTACCAATTGGTTGAGCAATACGGTTCCGCCGGGCGGGCACTGGATGCTGTTCCGGGGCTTGCGCGGCGCGGCGGCGGAAAGCAGCCTATTCAACTATGTAGTAGAGAAACAGCGGAAACCGAGCTTGCGGCCTGTGAAGCTCTGGGTGCGCGCATCATCACCCTGTGGGATGAGGAATATCCCGCCATGCTCCGCCACATTTCCGATGCCCCGCCCGTGCTGACATTGCTGGGGAATGCCGCCCTGTTCGCCCGCCCCGCCGTGGCGATGGTGGGCGCGCGGAATGCCTCGCTTCCCGGCTGTCGCCTCGCGGGGAAGCTGGCGCAGGGCATGGCCGAAGCGGGCTATGCGGTGGTATCCGGCTTGGCGCGGGGGATTGATGCTGCTGTGCATAAAGGCGCAGGTGCGCGGAATACCATCGCGGTGGTGGCGGGTGGCATTGACCACATCTACCCGCGCGAAAATACGGAACTCTACCATGCCATCGCCTGCGAAGGCGCGGTGGTGACGGAATGCGCCTTCGGAACCGTGCCCAAGCCGGAGCATTTTCCGCGCCGCAACCGGATTATCTCCGGGCTGGCGCGCGGCACGGTGGTGGTGGAGGCGAACGCCCGCTCCGGCTCGCTTATCACCGCCCGCTTTGCGCTGGAGCAGGGCAGGGAGGTGATGGCCGTGCCCGGTTTTCCGCTCGATCCGCGTGCGGAAGGCCCCAACAAGCTGCTGAAAGAGGGGGCTGCGCTGGTGGAAACGCCGGAAGATATTCTGAACGCTGTCAACCAGCCGCGCGAAAAAGACCCCGGCGCGCTGCTGGAGAGTATGCCGCCGTCCTTTGCTGCTGTGCCTCCGGCACTTGATGAAGCGGAGGTGGCGGACGTGCGGGAACGCCTCGCCGCGCAGCTTTCCTTCACCCCTGTGGCGGTGGATGCCCTGATCGCGGAACATGGCGGGCAGGCGGAGGCGCGCGCGGTGCTCGCCGCCCTGCTGGAACTGGAGCTTGCAGGAAGGCTCACCCGGCATCCGGGCAACCGGGTTTCCAAAGCGTAATCTTTATTTTTCCTCAAAATACTTCTTTCTTTAATTCCACAGATGTGGTATGTTAACAGCATGGAGAGTAAGAAACAGAGCGTGGAGGAGGGCAAAAAACACCCGCCCTTACCATATGATTCTGAGCATTCTGCCATCGCCGTTCCGTTGGGA
>JAHFPR010000079.1 GCA_023269645.1 Alphaproteobacteria bacterium
AAATTTCCAACCGGTGCGCGAAGTGCCTCGACGATAACGATGGAGGGTTGGGGCATGGTATTCTCCTTGAATAGATGACGGATGACAGATTATGGATGATGGAACAAGATTTTCCATCATCTATCATCCATAATCCATTATCCGGTTTTACAAGCCCCGCAGCCACTTGGCAAGAGGCAACCACAGATGATCCTTCGCCTGCCGCCCCACCACCATGCCCACGTGCCCGGCAGGAGGGTGGATGGTTACGGCATTCGGAATCGCCTTCGAGAGTGCCCCGCCGCAGAGCGGAGGCACGATGCAATCCCGCTGGCCGAGGACGATGAATGTGGGAACGCTGACCTGCGCCGGACTCACTATTTCGCCCCCCACTTTCCACTCCAGGCGGGCGGGCGTATTGCGCGCCGCCCAGTCAATGAACGCTGTGCGGGCGCACTGTGCGGTAAGTGCCACGCCGTCGCGTAGCCAGTGTTCGCGCTCCATGAACGCCCGGTATTCCTCGCTCCCCGCCTCCATTGTGGCGAAGCGGATATATTTCTCATGCACCGGCCACGGATTCGCCAGATAGAGCAGGTGGTACACCAGCGCGCCTGGTACGACGGGATTGGTGCTGAGGAATTCCTCGAATGCGCCAGCAAAAATCTCCGCGCCGGGCATTTGCGCCGCATCCGGACTGTGAAAATCCCACGGTGTGCCGATAAGTGCCAGCCCCGTTACCTTCGCAGGCTTCCGCAGCGAAGCGGCGAGTGCCATCATCCCACCCATGCAATAGCCCGCCAGCATCACCTTGCCGGGGATGCTTTCCAGCGCGCACTCCAGCCGCGTGGTATAATCCGCCATGCCGAAACGCTGCTCCTTTTCTCCCGGATCGCCCCAATCCATCAGTAAACAGCGAAAACCCTGCTGTTTGAGGAAGCGGATCATGCTTTTATCGGGCGCGAGATCGAAAATATATGCGCGGTTGATGAGCGAGGGGACGAAAAGAATCGTGAGCGGATGCCGCGCTCCGGATGCTGCCACCCCATAATCCAGCAACTGCGAGGAGCCTTCCTGCCACAGCACATTGGCGCGGCTGGCCTTCCGCGTGTATTCCTGTCGCTCGAACCTGTCTATGCCCTCAGCCAGCGCGGCGATACGCTCCGCCCCGGCCTGCGCGAGCGCGGAATGGAGCGCGTTCCCGTTTACCCCATCCAGCTGCTTAAGCAGTGTGGCGGCACTTGGCCGCAAGCTGCCGCTCCAGGGCAGCCAGCCGCGCTTCGCACTCTCCAAGGCGGCGTTCGAGCTTAAGCACGGCAGCGTCGCCATTGCCAGATACAGGGGCTTGGGCATGGGGTTGGGTTGCGGCATATGTTTGCATCAGGGTGAGGTAGGATTGCTGCATCAGCCGGAAATTATCAAGCATTTTCCCAGCCATCTGCGGGTCTTTCATGCTATGCGAAATCTGAAGCTGCCAGAGTTCAAGGAACTGATCGGCGAGGGCTTGTGTGGGGTCTGGGTCGTTAGATACAGACATAAAGAAGCCGATGTTGCAATGAACCAGGCGAGGCTAGAAAGCCGAGTCCTTTAGTCGGCGAAGCCGTCAGGCTCATCGTGTCGGCAAGCAGGCCAACACGGGAGTGTACTAAAAGAATGGCGCGAGCGACGGGACTTGAACCCGCGACCTCCGGCGTGACAGGCCGGCGCTCTAACCAACTGAGCTACGCCCGCATATTATACCCCATAGGGCAAAGCGGAGGCACACTATAGACAGGCCGGAAAAAATTGCAAGCGTAATACTTGAATCCATCATTAACTGCTGGCTAAGCGGGGATGTTCCGGATAAAATACCACGCCATGACGGGAAAAGATAACGAACATAGCGGTTCCGGTTCAGGCAGAAGCGCGGGCGGGGGCGGCAACCGGCGATCCGACAGTGATCGCCGCAGCGGGGGTGAACGTCGCCGCAAGCAGGAGCTTTTCAACTACGGCAAGGAAAAGATACACGACCGCCGCACCGGGGCGGAACGCCGCAAAGGCCCCCGGCGCAGGGAAGAACAGGACGACTGGTAACATTCAGGAGCATCATGGCAATACAGAAAAAAAACAGCGCAATATCAGGTATGCCTGATACCACCATCAAGGTGAAAACAGTATTCGGGTTTGCCTCAAGCCTTGCTGCACCCGCCTTTTCCTCCTCGGAGGCTAGCGGTGCGCCGGAGCACGTACCCGCCATTGACCCCAGCTATTCCTTCGACCCGAAAACCACGGAGGCCATCCTCGCCGGGTTCGCGCGGAACCGCCGTGTGCTGGTGCAGGGCTGGCACGGTACGGGCAAATCCACGCACATCGAGCAAGTCGCCGCGCGGCTGAACTGGCCGCTTATCCGCATCAATCTGGATGGCCACGTCAGCCGCATTGATTTGATCGGGCGGGACGCCATCACGCTGCGTGAAGGCAAGCAGGTCACCGAATTCCGCGAGGGCATCCTCCCCTGGGCGATGCAGCGCGGCATCGCGCTGGTGTTCGACGAATACGATGCGGGCAGGCCGGACGTGATGTTCGTGCTGCAACGGCTGCTGGAGGCCGAGGGCAAACTCACCCTCACCGAGCAGAACCGCGTCCTTACGCCGCACCCCGCTTTCCGCCTGTTCGCCACCGCCAACACGGTGGGGCTGGGCGATGCGACCGGCCTCTATCACGGCACGAATCCCATCAACCAGGGGC
The DNA here is from genome assembly GCA_023269645.1 of Alphaproteobacteria bacterium. Lineage (GTDB taxonomy): Bacteria > Pseudomonadota > Alphaproteobacteria > Rickettsiales > UBA8987 > JAHFPR01. Next base: position 2,704 of record JAHFPR010000079.1, read on the forward strand.
AGCTGGATCGCTGGAACATCGTGGCGCAGCTCGATTATCTTTCGGCGGAAAAGGAGGAAGCCATCATGCTCGCCCGGCTGCCCGGATACGCCACGCCGCAGGGGCACAAAACCATCAGGGCGATGGTGGTGATGGCCGCCCTCACCCGCGAGGGCTTCAAGCACGGCGAAATCTCCACGGTGATGTCGCCGCGCACCGTGCTAAGCTGGGCAGAAAACGCGGAGATTTTCGGCGACGTGGAACACGCCTTCCGCCTCAGCTTCCTCAACAAATGCGACCGCGCCGAGCGTTCCCTCATCGCCGAATATTACCAACGCTGCTTCGGGGTGGATCTTCCGGAAGGCGCGGTGAAAGGGATGCTCAACTAAACAGGAAAAACAAGGAGAAAACCATGCCCACCAAAAAACTCGCCATTGAGAATTATCCGAAGCTGCTGAAGGAATACGGGCTTCCGAAAAATACGCCGCATGAGCTGGTGCTCGAACTGCTGGAGATGCTCGATAAAAAGCGCATCCCGCATGACGACGCCGCGCGGGTGGAGCCGGTGCTGGCGGCATCCCGCCTGTGGGCATGGGCGACCTCTGAACATCAGCCTTCATTGAAGAAAGAGGCCGCCGAAATCGCGCAGGAGTTCAATCTCGATACGTTCGCGCGCCGGATTTCCCGGCTGTTCGGGGCGTAAGTTTATCCGTCATCGCGAGGCTGCGGAGCAGCCGTGGCGATCCAGTCCCGGGTCGGGCGCATTCGCCTCTTCACGGCTCGGCTGGCACGGGATGACAGTTTTTATGGACTGGATTGCTTCGGCACTAAAGTGCCTCGCAATGACGATGAATTTTGAGTGTATTTATTATGACCACCGAAGATAAAACCGCCCTCGAACGCTTCCGGCGGGAACTGGAGGGAACTTTCCGCGCCCTCTCCGGCCAGCCGAAAGCGCAGCTTGCTTTTCCCGTGGTCTCGCTCGATAGCTTGAGCACCAGTTATTATAATCCCGCCGCGCAGGCTGCCATTATCCCCCTGCCGCCGGAGCCTTCGCCCGCGCAGCTTTCCTGGGCGCGCGGCGAGGCCGATGCGCTCGCGCTTTACCTGCGGCATCATGATACGAAATTGCCCTCCCTCGCCGACGGGAGGGAGTTCCACACCCGCCTCGAAGAAACGCGCTGCGAAGCCCTGGGTGCAACGGCAATGCAGGGTGTCGCGGGGAATTTACGTGCGCGGTGGGATGCGCGCCTGCGCGAGCGCGGCTGGCATACCGCGACCGGGATTAAAGATATTCCTGTTGCGGAAACGGCCTCGCTGCTGGCATATGAAGCGATGGTGGGGGAGGCCGCGCTTCCGCCCGCCAGCGCGAAAATCCTGAAAACCATCGGCGCGGGGATCCGCCATAAAATCGCTGCGGAACTCGCCCGCCTCCCCGAAGCGATGCAGAATCAGGCGGCTTATGCGCACATCGTGAACCGCATGGCAGAATTGTTATTCGCGGCGGAGGGGGAGGCGGAATCCACCGAAACCCGCGAGTACGAAGCCCCGCCGGAGAGTGCCACGGGCGGCAAGCCTTCGGGCGAGGAAAATCTCCAGGCCGCGCCGAAAAAATCCTCGGCGGAAAAGCAGAAATCGCAGGAAGCGCACTCCGCCCTTGAAGCCGCGCGCGGCAATCCGGAGGCGGAGGAGCAAACATCGGAAGCCAAAACCCCCGGCACATATGACCGCCCGCATCCGCAAGCCTCCAAAAAATACCCGCCTTACCGCGCGTTCACCACGGAGTTTGACCGCATTGTTCCCGCCGCCTGGCTCGCCACCACGGAGGAACGCCGCCGCCTGCGGGCTGCTCTCGATCAGAAGCTGGAGGAACTGCACGACATCACCGCGCGGCTGGCGGCCAAGCTCCAGCGACGGCTGCAGGCCACACAGGTGCGAAGCTGGGATTTTCATATGGAGGAGGGCATTCTCGACCCCGCGAAACTGCCCGCCATCATCATGGATCCTGCCTACCCCTATCCCTATAAATGGGAGCGTGAGGCGGAATACAAGCATACAGTGGTTTCCATCCTGCTCGATAATTCCGGCTCGATGCGCGGGCGGCCAATCACGATGGCAGCCATCTGCGCGGACATTCTCGCGCGGACGCTGGAACGCTGCGGCGTAAAGGTGGAAGTGCTCGGCTTCACCACCGACGAATGGAAGGGTGGAAAATCCCGCAAGGCATGGCTGGCAGCGGGTGAACCGTCATTTCCGGGGCGGCTCAACGATCTGCTGCACATTGTTTATAAGGATGCGAACATCGCCTATCGCCGCGCGCGCGAGAATTTCGGCGTGATGATGAAGGAGGGGCTGCTGAAGGAAAACATTGACGGCGAGGCGATTTTATGGGCTTACGACAGGCTGCTTGCCCGCCCGGAAGCGCGCCGGATTCTGATGGTGATTTCAGACGGCGCGCCAGTGGATGATGCTACGCTGAACGTGAACGGCGCGGGTTATCTGGATCGCCACCTGCGCGAAGTTATCCACCACATCGAACACGCGCATGAGGCGGAACTGATCGCCATCGGCATCGGCCATAACGTGACAGATTATTACACCCGTTCCGTAGTCATCCGCCATGTCGGGGAACTGGGCGAAGCAATGGTCGGGCAGCTTGCGGAGATGTTCGACGAAGGGGCAGACTGGAAGCGGCTGCGGGCGAAGACGCGGTGAATTTCGGGGGGGGAGATTTATAGAGCGGGGAGAGGTGGATAAGGATGCCCCGGAGTGCCAAAAAAACTCGTGATGAGTATTTCGGTGCTCCGGGGCTTATTGTGTTACATACTACCCGTTATCCTCCCGCACCAAGATCAAACAGACCGAGCTTGACCAGTTCGGCGAAGTCTGCCTGGCTGAGTTCATCTTCAGGGGAAAACGGCAAGTCTTCTTCCTGAAGGGGGTGGTTGGACGCGAATGGGCTGCTTATTGTCTCGTCACTGGATTGCATTTTTTTCCAATCTGTTCACGAGGCTGCGCTGTAACCTTAAATAAAAGAAGTGGGAAAAAACCACTGTAGGTTAAAGAACAACCAAGTAAACATTGTGAGCCTACCATGAACAAAGTGGAAATGCAACGATGTATTTAATAGCGTAGCAGCGTTTTCCGCTGCGGCGCAGCAGGAAAAACTCCTAGGACAACAGGCGGAAAACATATATACTTGCCAGGTGTTTCGAGGAGGAAGCCCGTCATGCCCAACGCCATTATCGCAGGTTATATCCGTTCGCCTTTTACCCCCGCGCGGAAAGGCGGGCTGGCCAATGTGAGGCCGGACGATCTGGCGGCGGAAACCATCCGCGCGCTGGTGGTACGCACACAAGTGAATCCTGAACATATCGAGGATATAAAACTGGGCTGCGCCTTTCCGGAGGGCGAGCAGGGGCTGAACATGGGGCGGTTGGTGGCGTTCATCGCCGGGCTGCCGATTGGCGTGGCGGGGGTGACCATCAACCGTTTCTGCGGCTCCTCCATGCAGGCTATCCACGATGCGGCGGGCGCGATTGCGGCGGGCGCGGGCGAAGTGTTCATCTGCGCGGGCGTGGAATCCATGAGCCGTGTGCCGATGACGGGCTTCAATCCGTTGCCGAATCCTGCGCTGTACGAGAAATATCCGGAAGCATATGAGGCGATGGGCATTACCGCCGAGAATGTCGCGGCGCAGTATAAGCAGAAACGGAAGAAGCTGGAGGAATTCGCGCTGGAAAGCCAGCAGAAGGCGACCTCCGCGCAAAAAACAGGCAGACTCAAGGATGAAATTGCGCCCATTGCGGGAGTTTCCGAAGATGGTTGCATCCGCGCCGACACCACCCTTGCGGGGCTGGCGGAACTAAAGCCAGCTTTCGATAAAAACGGCATTATTACGGCGGGTGTTTCCAGCCCGCTGACCGACGGCGCGGTCGCGCTGCTGGTGGTGAGCGAGGATTATGCGGACAGGCATAAACTCCCGAAACTTGCCCGCATCAAAAGCATGGCGGTTTCCGGCTGCAAGCCGGAGGTGATGGGGCTGGGGCCAATTGCCGCCAGCACGAAGGCACTCGCCCGCGCCGGGCTTTCCATGAAGGATATGGACATCGTGGAGCTGAACGAGGCCTTCGCCTCGCAGTCGCTGGCGGTGATTCAGGAGTTGGGGATTGATGAGAAAAAGCTGAATCTGGACGGCGGGGCGATCGCGCTCGGCCACCCGCTCGGCGCAAGCGGCGGGCGCATCACCGGCAAGGCCGCGAGCCTGCTGGTGCGCGAGGGAAAAAGATACGCGCTCGCCACCATGTGCATCGGCGGCGGGCAGGGCATCGCTACCGTGCTGGAGAAAATATAATGGAGAGCATTAACAAAGTCGCGGTGGTGGGTTCGGGCGTGATGGGGGCGGCGATTGCGGCGCACATCGCCAACAGCAAAACGGAGGTTCTGCTGCTGGATATTGTGCCCAAGGAGGGCGGCGACCGCAACGCGCTGGCGAAGAAGGCGATTGAATCCCTGAAAACGCGAGAGCCCGCGCCGCTCGTGCATAAAAACCGCCTGAAATACATCATGCCCGGTAATCTGGAGGATGACCTCGGCAAGCTAAAGGAGGTGGACTGGATCATCGAGGCGATCATCGAGCGGAAAGACATCAAGCAGAACCTCTACCACACGGTTGAAAAGCACAGAAAGCCTGGCTCGGTGGTGTCTTCCAATACATCCACACTGCCGCTGCATGAACTTGCGGAGGGAATGCCGGAGAGCTTCCGGCGCGATTTCATGATTACCCATTTCTTCAATCCGCCGCGCTATATGCAGCTTCTTGAGCTGGTTCCGGGCGAGGCGCGGGCGGAATCCGTGGCGGCCATCCGGCGTTTCTGCGATGTGCGGCTCGGCAAGGGCGTGGTGCAGTGTAAAGACACGCCCGGCTTCATTGCCAACCGCATCGGCATTTTCTGGCTGGCTTCAAGCCTGAACCACGCGATTGCGCAGAAATTCCCAGTAGAAGCGGCGGATTCCGTTATGGGTAAACCGGTCGGTATACCAAAAACCGGCGTGTTCGGATTGATGGATTTGATCGGCATTGACCTGCTGCCGCTCATCGCCAAAGCGTTCGACGGAACCCTGCCTGCCACGGATGCTTTCCGGAAGATTTATAAAGAGCCGGAAGTCATCACGAAGATGATCGCGGAGGGCTATACCGGACGCAAGGGCAAGGGCGGATTCTACCGCATGAATGCGGAGAGCGGCAAAAAAATCAAGGCGGCGAAGAATCTGCAAACCGGGGAATATGCGCCTGCTGCCTCGCCGAAACTCGAAAGCGTGGAGGGCGCGCGGGCGGGCTTGCGCGCGCTGGTGACGCATCCGGACGCGGGCGGGAAATACGCCTGGGCGGTGCTGCGCGACACGCTCGCATATGCTGCCTCGCTGATTCCGGAAATGCCGGAGGACATCCGCGACGTGGATAGCGCGATGCGCATGGGCTATAACTGGAAATACGGGCCGTTTGAGCTGATAGACCGGCTGGGGGATAAGGAAATTTCCGGCACGGCGTGGTTCGCGGCGAAGCTGAAGGAGGAGGGGCTGGAAATTCCGCCGATTCTGCAGGCGGCTGCGGGCAAGTCCTTCTATAAAACCGAGGAAACCAGTCGGTTATTTCTGAATCGTAGCGGCACTTACGAGGCGATCAAACTTTCGCCCGAAGCCTGGATGCTGGCCGACATCAAACCTGGCGCGAAGCCGGTGCTGAAAAACGCTTCCGCTGCGCTGTGGGATGTGGGCGACGGCATCGTGTGCTTCGAGTTCACCACCAAGATGAATTCGCTCGACCCGATGAGCCTGGAACTGCTGGTGAAAGCCACCGAAAAGGTGAAAGCGGAATTCAAGGGCATGATTATCGGCAATGATGCCGATAATTTCTGCGTGGGCGCGAATATCGGCGTGCTGCTGTTCGCCGCGAACGTG
>JAHFPR010000244.1:0-1353 GCA_023269645.1 Alphaproteobacteria bacterium
TTGATGGTGGAACCGGACTGCGTGATGGTGAGGCCGGAGCTGGTGCCCATGTCCCACACCGTGCTGGTGCCGCTCAAGTTGATGGTGGAAGCGCCGAGTGTGAACTGGCGGGTATTGGAATTGTTAGAGGCGATGCGTCCGGCGTTGACCGTCTGGCCGTTGGTATCCAGCGTTCCGGCGGTGAGGGTGAGCACCGAACTGGCGGAGCCGGTGACGTTGAAAGTGTCCTGGAGTATCCAGCTTCCGCCCGCGCCGTTGAAAGAGCAGCTCGAAAGCGTTTTACCGTTGGTGGTGATCGTGTTTCCGGTGGTCGTTGAAATGAAGGCAAGCTGCGAGCTGGTCGCGCTCGACCGCGTATACGTCATGCCGCTGGAGAAGCGCAGCGAGCCGCCGGAGGCATCGCCGATATTGACGGTGGTGCTTCCAGGGTGGGAGATCGTGCCCGTGAAGCCGTTACAATCCAGCGACCGGCACACGCTGGAACTGGAAAGCGTGCAGGTGCCGGAGGAGCTGGAATCGAAGAAAACATCATCGGCGGCGGTCGGCACTGCCGCACCTCCAGCGCCGCCCGATGATGTCGCCCACTTGCTGCCCGCTGTGGCATCCCAGGTGGCAGTGCTGCCGACCCAATAGCGATTGGCCATAGCCTACCTCCTGTTTCCCGGCGAGGGGCTATTAATCTTCGGTGATCGCCGTGGAGGTGGTGAGGACGGGGGTGATGCCGTTACCGCACACGATGTTGGGGGAGATCGTGCCGGAGTAGAGCAGCTTGCCCGCGCCGCTGGAGGCCGTGCCGATGGCGAAATGCGTGGCCGTACCGCTGCCGCCGGTGCCTGCGGGGAAGGATACGTTGGAGGCTGGCGAAACGCTGTTCGCGCTCACCGTGAAGCCGCCGGACGTGCGCGCGACCGCGACACGGGCATAGCTGGTGTAGGCGATTTCGTTGGTGGTCTGGTCGCCTGCTTCGCCGGGGTCGGAAGTATGCAGCGAAACATACAGGTTGGTGTTAGGCGAGCTTGCCGCGTTATCGGCGAGGTTTGCGATAGCGGTGGCGGTGAAGATCAGCTTGAGCAGATCGTTCTCGAACGTATTACCCTTGGACATGGTGCTTCTCCGTTGGTGGGGTTGGGTTCCCCATTCTCCGCCGGAAAAAAACGGGGCGGGAGGTGGGGTTTTCCACCTTCCGCCCCGGATGCCTCACTCCAGCGTTTACGCCGCCAGCAGCAACGTGTGCGTGATCTCCGCGATGGTGCCGGAAGGCAGGAACGGAGCCTTGAGCGCGGGATAAGCGCCCTTCTTCTCGTAGATGACACCGCCCGCGCCGGTGCGCGCGAGGGAAACCTGCTTAGTGAC
>JAHFPR010000244.1:1363-2604 GCA_023269645.1 Alphaproteobacteria bacterium
CTGTTTCTCACCGTTGTAATCGTATTTTTCGTAGATAGGCGTGTTGGGGATGTTCGAGAGCAGCACTTCCTCTGTGTCGATTTCCGTACCGTCCTCTATCTTCACCAGCGCCCGCCAGGTCATGCCGCCTTTCGCCATCCAGGAAAACACCGATTTCACGATGGGCGCATCGCCATCGTGGAGCTGATGCCCTACCATTTTCACGTTTTCGACCGGATTTTTCCAGAAGAAGGTCGTTTCGCCGATGTAATTCTCATTGAACTTAAATTCCTTGAGGCCTCGCAACTCGCAGCGCGTGTTGGTGGCGTTGGGCGTTTTCGCGCCGGTGCCATCGAGCGGAACGCGGAAGGTGATGACATTACCTTCCTGCTTGAACCACTCGCTGGAATAACCCGCCACCAGCTTTTCCGGCATGATCTCCAGCGGACTGCCGGAAAGCTGGCCGTTATCGTTTACCGGAAGCGTGAGTTTCCAGGCGGCAAGCGGGCCGGTGAGCACCGTGGTGCCGATGCCCTTGCTGGCCAGCGCCATGATGTCCTGCACCGCCTTCGCTATGATCTTCTGTGCTTCTGCTTCAAACATTTACTTTCTCCGTTTGGTTGATGGTTGAGAAGTTGAAATTAACCGGCGTTTCGTGGTTCAGGGAGAGCGCGGGCGATGCTTTCTTCTCCTCCCGCTCCACAATCTCCCGCATTTTACGCGCCACACTTTGCAGCCGCCGCCGGATGGATCCGCACGCGCCCACGCTCACCTGCTGCCGCGTATCGTATTCCCCGCTATATCCCTCAATCCGGCGGATGATGTCGCAGGGCGTGGGGAACCAGGTGTTTTCCCGCCGCCATTCCTTGAATGCCTGATCCACCAGCAGGAAGGGATACTGCGCGAGGTCGGAGAACAGCATCTCCTTGATGAGCATCTGTTCATCCGCGCCGCGCTGCCGCCCGGCGAGCACGGCGTAATTCGCCATCACGATCAGCGCGAGCGCCTGTTTCGCATCTACGGAACCATCCACCAGCGCGGCGAAGAAAGGCGTGTAATCGGTGCGGTCGGCGTTCATCGGGGTTGAGAGTGCCGATTCCAGCGCCTCGGTGAAGCGGCGGAGGCTTTCCAGCGTCACCGGCTTGCCGCCGATCCGAACTTCCGCCAGCGGCAGCAGCTCGCACTTGTCGCGCGTCCAGCGGTCAAGATGGAATGCCATCATGCTGTTTAAGCCTAACGCCAAAGCCGGAGAGTGGCTTCCC
>JAHFPR010000080.1:0-3630 GCA_023269645.1 Alphaproteobacteria bacterium
CGAAGCCCGGCGCGCGCACGTGGCAGCGGTAGGGCTTGTTGGAGCCGTCCGAAACCAGATACACCCCGAACTCGCCCTTGGGTGCTTCGATGGCCGCATACACCTCACCCGCCGGCACGTGGTAGCCCTCAGTGAACAGCTTGAAATGGTGGATGAGTGCCTCCATTGATTCCTTCATTTCCGCGCGCGTGGGCGGGGAAATTTTTCTGTCCGAAGTTTTCACGGAGCCTGCGGGCATCCGCTCGATGCACTGGTTGACGATTTTTACCGATTCATACATTTCCAGAATGCGGATGAGATACCGATCATAGCAATCGCCGTTTTTGCCCACGGGAATGGCGAAATCCATTTTATCGTAAACCTCATATGGCTGGGATTTCCGCACATCCCACGCGATGCCGGAAGCGCGCAGCATCGGGCCGGAAAAGCCCCAGTCCAGTGCCTCTTTCGCCGTCACCACCCCAATATCCACCGTGCGCTGCTTGAAGATGCGGTTCTCTGTGACCAGCGACTCCACATCGGCCAGTCGCCTGGGAAAACTGGCGGTAAACCGCGCGATGTCCTCCAGCAGTTTCGGCGGCAAGTCCTCCGTCACCCCGCCGGGGCGGAAATAGGCCGCGTGCATCCGCGATCCGGAAACGCGTTCGTAAAACTCGATGATTTTTTCGCGGTCTTCAAACAGCCACAGCAGCGGCGTGGTTCCACCGACATCCAGCACGAAAGTCGTGATGTTCATGATGTGGTTCATGATGCGCGTCAGCTCGTCGAATATCACGCGGATATACTGCGCGCGGATGGGAACCTCGCAACCGAGCAGCTTCTCCACCGCCAGCGCGTAGGCGTGTTCCTGCGGCATGGGCGAAACATAATCCAGCCTGTCGAAATAAGGCACGGCCTGGGTATAGGTTTTATATTCGATAAGTTTTTCCGTACCCCGGTGCAGCAGCCCGATGTGGGGATCTGCGCGCTCCACGATTTCGCCGTCCAGCTCCAGAATCAGACGCAGCACCCCGTGCGCCGCAGGATGTTGCGGCCCGAAATTGATGGTCATCGTCTGTTTTTTTTCGGGCGTTTGAGTCATCACGCTTTCGCCTTTTTCTGCGGTTTCTCTGCCTTCGCGGGCTTGGCTTTTACCGCAGGTTTCACCGCTGCGGGCGGAGGCGGAGCCGGAGGTGCGGGAGGTTTGGGAGCGGGATTCGGAGCATCCTGCAATCTATATTGTGTGCCTTTCCACGGCATTTCAAAATCAAAGGTGCGGAATTCCTGATCCAGCTTCACGGGGGCGTACACCACCTTTTTCTGCTCCTCGTCATAGCGCACTTCCACATAGCCGGTGAGCGGGAAATCCTTGCGCAGCGGATGGCCTTCAAAATTATAATCGGTGAGGATGCGCCGCAGGTCGGGATGGCCGGAGAACGACACTCCGTAAAGATCGAACGCCTCGCGCTCATACCACCCGGCGGAGCTGAAAACTTTGGTGACGGAGGGCACGGATTCGCCCTCGCCCGCGCAGATTTTTACCATAAGGCGGCGGTTATGGCGCAGGCTCAGAAGCTGGTATACCACCTCGAAACGCTTTTCGCGCTCCGGATAATCCGCGCCCGTCACATCCATAAGCTGCTGGAACAGCAGGTTTTTATCATCGCGGAGGAAGGTGAGGAACGGCACGATCTGCTTCGGCGCAACCACGGCAATCAGCCCGCCATTCCGGATTTCCAGCACCGGGCTGAACGCGCCCGCTTCCTTGCCGGAGAGCATCTTCTGGAGTTGTTCGGCGGCACTCATCGGCTACACCCTCTTCAGCACCGTGCCGGTGCGCTTGATCTTTTTCTGAAGCTGCAGGATGCCGTAAAGCAGTGCCTCCGCCGTGGGCGGGCAGCCGGGCACATACACATCCACCGGCACGATGCGGTCGCACCCGCGCACCACGGAATAGGAATAATGGTAATAGCCGCCGCCGTTGGCGCAGCTTCCCATCGAAATCACCCAGCGTGGTTCGGGCATCTGGTCGTAAACTTTGCGCAGCGCGGGCGCCATTTTATTGGTGAGTGTTCCCGCCACAATCATCACGTCCGACTGGCGCGGGGAGGCGCGAAACAGCATCCCGAAGCGATCCATATCATAGCGCGACGCGGCAGCCTGCATCATCTCCACCGCGCAGCACGCAAGCCCGAACGTCATCGGCCACAATGAACCGCAGCGCGCCCAGTTCACCAGCTTATCCAGATTCGCGACCACGAAGCCACGGTTGGAGATTTCCTCCGTCACCATGTTCAGGAGTTCGTCCTGATCCAAGCCGGGCGGAATCGGTTTAAGACTTACTCCCATTCCAACGCTCCTTTTTCTATAGTGTCATTCCCGCGTAGGCGGGAATCCAGCAGCCGCACGTCTGCGCGGCAAAAAGCCTTCCGTGATGCAGACGCATCACACTGGATGCCAGCTTTCGCTGGCATGACAAAATCGTTTACTCCCATTCCAACGCTCCTTTTTTCCATTCATAGATGAAGCCGACCGTCAGCACACCGAGGAACAGCATCATAGACCAGAACCCAGCCACGCCGATTTTCCCCAAGGCCACCGCCCACGGGAACAGAAAGGCGATTTCCAGATCGAAGATGATGAACAGGATGGAAACGAGGTAGAACCGCACGTCGAACGGGGAGCGAGAATCGCCCTGAGGCTCGAACCCGCACTCGTAGGTAGAGAGTTTTTCCTTATCCGGCCTGCGCAGCGCGGCGAGGTTGGGCAGCCCGATCATCACGGCGGAAAGTGCCACGGCGATGAACAGGAAAATCACAATCGGCAGATAATCTGTGAGTACGGTATCCATGACGCATCCCTTCGGAATAATTGTCATTCTGAGCCGAAGGCGAAGAATCTCATGCTACTTGCCGGAGATGTTTCGCTTCGCTCAACATGACAGGTGGGTCGCCATTTATCTAATCTCTTGCCGCCACGAGTGCAAGGGAATAAAAGCAGCATATGAACAGATTTTACCACTCGCCGCCCCTCGGTACGCCGATGCCGGATTCCGTACACGCGGTATCCGTGAGCCTGCCTTTCTGGGCAGACGTTATCGGTTATGAGGAGAAGGAGCCGCGCGTGCTGGACGCGCTGCGCGCCTGCTATCCGCGTTTCGTGTTCCATCCGCTGGTGCGGGAGGTGTTCGCGCAGGCGGAGAAAGAATACGCGAAGCCGAGAGAAAAATGCCTGGTGTTCCCCTCGCGGGAAGTGGCGGCATTGTGCGGGGAGTTTATAAAGAAGGGGTTAGGGATTAGAGATCAGGGATTAGAAATTTATCCATTTCCAATTCCTAACCCCCAATCCCTAATCCCTTACCTTCTCACCTTCCCGGAATCCGCCCTGCCCGCCGCCAAAAGTTTCTGGCAGCATACGGGGCTGATCATCTCGTCGCGCCAGGCGGAGGCCATCCTTGCCGGAACCACACCCGCCCCGGCGGAGAAGGAAGAAAAAACCCTCCGCGAGCGGATTGCGATGCTCTCCGGTGCATCCCCGGCAGATATTTACCTGTTCCCCTGCGGCATGGCCGCGATTTTTACCGCGTATCGAGTGGCGCAATCGCTGCTTCCGGGGGAAAAGACCATCCAGCTTGGCTTTCCCTATGTGGAT
>JAHFPR010000080.1:3640-5907 GCA_023269645.1 Alphaproteobacteria bacterium
ATGACGGGGTATATTTTATACCTGATAAAAATGCCAACAATCTCTCCACCATCAAACACCTGCTGGCGAAGGAAAAAATCGCCGCGCTGTTCTGCGAATTCCCCACCAACCCCCTGCTCTATTCCATTGATCTGGAGCCGCTCTCCGCGCTGCTACGCCGTCACGGCGTACCGCTGATTCTGGATGATACCATCGCCACCTGCAACGCAAACCTGCTGCTTTATGCGGATATGGTCGCCACCAGCCTTACAAAAAGTTTTTCCGGCGGGGGGGATGTGCTGGGCGGATCGCTTGCCCTGAACGCCGCATCGCCGCTCTATAAAAAACTGAAAGATAAACTTGAAGAACTCTATCAAAACATCTGTTATCCTGATGATATTCGTGTTTTAGAAAAAAATTCCTGCGGTGCAGAAACACGCATCCTGCGCACCAACGCGGTGGCGGAAGCACTCTGCGATGCGCTTCGCATCCATCCCAAAATCGCGCGCATTTATTACCCCAAATACACCACCCCGGAAATCTATAATAAGTACAAGAAGCCGGGAGGCGGTTACGGCAGCCTGTTTTCGCTGGTGTTCAAACGCCCGGAGGATGCGCAGGAATTCTATGATAAAGTGGACATCTGCAAAGGCCCCAGCTTCGGCAACCGCTTTACCCTCGCCTGCCCCTACACGCTGATGGCACATTACGACGAGCTGCAAGCGGTGAACGCCTGGGGGGTCGCGTCCGAACTTATCCGCGTTTCCGCCGGGCTGGAGGAGCCGGAAGAGCTGATCGGAAGGTTTATGAAGGGATTGGGGTGATACCTCCTCCCCCGCAAGCGGGGGAGGCAGAAAATCCGAGCCGTGCCGTAGCGCAAGCGAAGGCAGGCCGGATTTGTGGAGTGGGTGTTCCTTCGTGGCAAAACACCCCCTCCGGATTTCCTAAGCGCACCTTCGGTTCGCTAACGAAATCCTCCTCCCCCGCAAGCGGTGGAGGAAGATCACGGGAATATTCGCCGCATCCGACACATAAAATCCTGATGACTTGCCCGGCGGACTCTGCTATGAACGGAGCGACGCAGGTTGAGGCCTGCCAAAATCACCACTATAATGAGGGAAATCCCATGAAATTCACTTCACTTTTCAGACATCTGGTCGCTATCGGGTGCATCGCGGCGATTGCAGCCACCACCGCCTGCTCGCAGAATGGCGGTGCGGATGGCGGCATCCGCAAGCAGGACCTCGGCACACTGATCGGTGGTGCGGGTGGTGCTGCGGTCGGTTCTCAATTCGGCAAGGGCAATGGCCGCGTGGCGATGATTGCGGCGGGCACACTGCTCGGCGCATTCGCGGGGAATGAAGTAGGCTCTTCGCTGGATCGCGCGGATATGGCTTACGCGCAGAAAAGCTCGCAGGCCGCGCTTGAAAGCAACAAAATCGGCGTAGCTTCCCAGTGGCATAACCCGGATTCCGGCAATAGCGGCACAATCACCCCCACCCGCACCTATAAGAGCGATGAAGGAGCGTATTGCCGCGAGTTCACCCAGACGGTCGAAGTTGGCGGTAAAAAGCAGGATGCTTATGGCAAAGCCTGCCGCCAGCCGGATGGCGCATGGAAAATCGTGCAGTAGACCGATACGTCTAACAAGGTAGCGACACAATGACGGGATTCCCAAAAGGTGAACTTTTGGCAGGAAAACGCGGCCTGATTATGGGGCTGGCGAACAACCGCTCGCTCGCCTGGGGCATTTCCCAGGCGGTGCGGGCGCAGGGTGCGGAGCTTGCCTTCAGCTATCAGGGGGAAGCACTGCAGAAGCGCGTGGAACCGCTCGCCGCCGAACTTGGTTCGCACATTGTGCTGCCCTGCGATGTTTCCCAGGGCGCGAGCATTGACACGATGTTTGCCGCGCTGAAAAAACAGTGGGACAGGCTGGATTTCGTGGTGCACGCCATCGGCTTTTCCGACAAGAATGAGCTGACGGGAAAATATCTGGACACCTCGCGGGAAAATTTCCTGATGACGATGGATATTTCCTGCTATTCCTTCACCGCCATCGCGCGCCATGCGGAAAAAATGATGCCGCCGGAGGGCGGAAGTATGCTCACCCTTACCTATTACGGCGCGGAAAAAGTAATGCCGCATTACAACGTGATGGGGCTGGCGAAAGCCGCGCTGGAAGCCAGTGTGCGTTATCTTGCAATGGATTTGGGGAAACAGAATATCCGCGTGAACGGCATTTCCGCCGGGCCGGTAAAAACGCTCGCCGCTTCCGGCATCGGGGATTT
>JAHFPR010000080.1:5917-8600 GCA_023269645.1 Alphaproteobacteria bacterium
AGTGGAATGAGTACAACTCCCCGCTCCGCCGCAATACCACGCTGGAGGATGTTGGCGGCGCGGCACTGTACCTCCTCAGCAACCTTGCCTCCGGCACCACAGGCGAAATCCTGCACGTAGATTCCGGCTACCACGTCGTCGGCATGAAAGCCGCCGACGCACCGGATATTGCTACTGTGAATGGGTCGTGAACCGTTATTCGATAACAGGCTCCCGCAGATTGGAATCCATATAGTCCCACAGGCTGTTCCAAATGGATTAGTGATGCCGGACTAGCTAGGCCAGCCCCCAGAGTATTTACTTACGTCATTCCTACACCCATCTTCGCAAGAAAAAACAGGCCGGAAGGATGGGGTTTTGTCATCCTGAACGCAGCGAAGGAGCCCCTACAGCGGGAGATACTTCACTGCGCTCAGGATGACAGTGTCACCCCCAGCTTTTCAGCCACGGTAAAAATATCCTTATCGCCGCGCCCGCAGAGGTTCATCACCAGCAGATGTTTCTTCGGCAGATTTCCGGCTTCGCGCAACACATAAGCCAGCGCGTGCGCCGGTTCCAATGCGGGCAATATGCCCTCCTCCCTCGCGCAGACCTGGAAGGCCGCGAGTGCTTCCTTATCCGTCGCCGAAACATACTCCACGCGGCCAGAATCATGCAACCAGGCGTGCTCCGGGCCGACACCGGGATAATCCAGCCCCGCAGAAATCGAGTGGGTTTCCGTGATCTGCCCGTCCTCATCCTGCATGATGTAGGTGCGGTTGCCGTGCAGGATGCCAACCTCGCCGCGCGCGATGGTGGCCGCCGTTTCCTTCGTGTTCACGCCCTTCCCTGCCGCCTCCACCGCAACCATGCGCACCGCTTTATCCGCAAGGAACGGATGAAACAGCCCCAGCGCATTCGAGCCGCCGCCGATGCACGCCACCAGCGTATCCGGCAGGCGGCCTTCGGCTTCCATGATCTGCCCGCGCACCTCGCGCCCGATGACGCTCTGGAAATCCCGTACCATCTCCGGGAACGGATGCGGCCCCGCCGCCGTGCCAATGAGGTAATAGGTATCGTCCACATTGGAAACCCAGTCACGCATTCCTTCGTTCATCGCGTCCTTCAGCGATTGCGAACCAGAGGTCACCGGAATCACCTCCGCGCCCAGCAGCTTCATGCGGAACAGGTTGGGCTTTTGCCGCTCCATATCCTTCGCGCCCATGTACACCACGCATTTCAGCTTGAACAGCGCGCAGACGGTGGCCGTCGCCACACCATGCTGCCCCGCGCCGGTTTCGCAGATGATGCGCTTCCGCCCCATGCGTTTCGCCAGCAGAATCTGGCCGAGGCAATGGTTGATTTTATGCGCGCCGGTGTGGTTCAGCTCATCGCGCTTGAAATAAATCTTCGCGCCACCGAGATGCTTTGTGAGCGACTCCGCATAATAAAGCGGGCTGGGGCGGCCTACGTAATGCTTCAGGTAATAATCCAGCTCCGCCTGAAATGTGGGATCGGCCTGCGCCGCGCGGTAGGCTTGCTCCACTTCCAGGATCAGCGGCATCAGCGTTTCCGCGACATACCGCCCGCCATAGATACCAAAGTGGCCGCGATGATCCGGCAAGGAGGAATTGGGGAGTTGCGCTGTTTTTTTGCTCATGGAATCTTCGCCGCCGCCCCCAGAAACCCTTTGATCAATGCCGGATCTTTTACACCCGGCGCGCTTTCCACACCAGAGGAAACATCCACGATGCGCGCGCCCGTGATGGCCACCGCCTCCGCGATATTCTCGGCGTTCAAGCCCCCGGAAAGCATCCACGGAAGATCAAACTTCCGCCCGCGCAGAAGCTCCCAATCGAAACGCAGCCCGTTGCCACCGGGAAGATTCCCCGGCGTTTCTGGCGCACGTGCATCGAACAGCAGCATATCCGCAACTTCCCGGTACGCAAGCGCAGCAGCCACGTCATCACTGTTCCGCACCGTCACCGCCTTGATAATGCCGCCCCGGAATTTCTTACGGATTTCCTTCACGCGCTCCGGGATTTCATCGCCGTGCAGTTGCAGGTAATCCGCCTGAAGCAGCGTCGTCACCTCCCGCACCGCCATATCGGAGGGATTGACCATCACCGCCACTTTCTTTATCGTAGGCGGAACCAGGGAAGCCAGCATCGCCGCCGTTTCCGGCTGCAAATGGCGGGGTGAGCGCGGGTAAAACACGAAACCCGCAAATGCAGCCCCGCCCTCCACCGCAGCACGCACCGCACCCGGCGTTGTCAGACCACAGATTTTGGTTTGAATGGGCATAATAAAGTTAAATCTGCATTTCGTCATCGCCTGAATCGCGTAGCGATTCTAGGGCGATCCATCGCAAGGCACAATATGCGGCAAGATGGATTCCCCTAGAATTGCCTGCAGTAATTCAGGGAATGACAGGTTTATAAAGTATATAAGTGCCTAAAGCTGCGTGACCAGCGTTAAGCATTGAGTCTTTTCCGCTCAACTCTGGCTACTGGTTTTGAGCTTCGCCACTTCGCCTTCCAGCCGTTTCTTTTCTCTGGCAAGCCGCATCGCGTGGCCAGCGCGGCGCACACGCGCGTAGACCGTCCACACCCCGCTGATCGTCACGCCCAACAGCATTGTGAGGAAAAAGAAAAGATAGAACGGAAGCTCCAGTGCCACCTCCTGATAGAGCGGCAAATGGAGA
>JAHFPR010000245.1 GCA_023269645.1 Alphaproteobacteria bacterium
ATTTCCTGCTCTTTCAAGTTGAGCGCCCATATCACGTTGCCGGCCATGCGCGCGTAGCCGAACACGCGGGGAATGGGCTTGCCGTAGGTGGATACCTGCACCTGGAGAAGATCGAGCCGCTGCCCCACGATCTCCGGTAGGCTCATGTTGCGCCCGAAGATGGCCTGGTCTATCTTGCCGCCCACGAACGCGCCGATATTCGCACCGATGGCTCCGCCTATCGGCCCGCCCAGCGCCGTGCCCGCCACTGCGCCCGCCGCGCTCAATACCAGTGTCGCCATATTATTGCCCTCCCATAGAAGGCGCGGGCACACGGTAAGCCGCGATCACGCGCGAAAGAAAGCCCTGCGCCAGTTTCTCCTCTACCACCTTCGCCGCCGGAGAATAGGCGTGGATCAGCGAAAGCCCGCCGTAGGGATGATTCCCCACGATGCCGACATGCTGCGGCAGGCGGAGGATGCGGAACAGCAGCACATCGCCAGGTGCCAGCGCCGCAGCGTGAAGCGGATAGAAATGTGCGTCCATCTTTTCCCGGAGCCGCTCGCTGTTGGGATCGGGCGCGTAGTCGCACTCATCGAAATCGGAGAAACGCCGGCGGGCACCCATCTCATCTTTTGCGCGGGATAGGCACTGTACCGCCTCCAGGACACCGAGCACCAGGCCGATGCAATCCACCCCCGCGCGGGCGCGCCCCTGATGATGGAACGGGGTGCCGAGCCAGCCGCGCGCTTCCGCCACGATCTGCTGCTTGAAATCGCTCATCCCTTCCTCAAGTCCGCCGCAGTGCCCGGTGTTTCCAGAATCTTATCCATACCCGGCACATCCGGGAACCCACGGAAATTCGCCAGGTTGTCGAACTTCACCTTGCAGGTGTCGCGGGTTTTATCGCAGCCTGCGATCACATCAAACGTATCCCCCGGCTGCACGCCGTTGCCCATCGGAAGCGCCAGCGTCACCACGCCATCCGTGTTCAATTCCTTCACCTCCATGCGGAGGCCGTCATTCGCGCCGGAAGTCCACACCAATTCCCCGCCTGCGAAGAAATTGCTGTCGAAGATCACCGCATCCGTGGCGAACTCGGCGTTGTCGGTCACGCCGGTGACGGTCGCCGATCCGGTGAATAATCCAAGGCTCAAAGTGCAGCGGGCATCACCGAGCACCGCATTGCAGGAGGCGGCATACACCAGCCCGGTGCGTTGAGCGAGGAGCTGTGCCAGCCCGCGCAACTCTGCCACGAACTTCCCGCGGCTCACCTTCACTTCTCCTAGAAATCCGCGCTTGACCTCGATATTGCCATCGCCGAGTGATGCGTAATTGACGATGAAGATTTCCACCTCGGCGTAATCGTATCGCCCATTGAGTAGGTCGGTTTCCGCAACATCGTCGCTGGAGATCATCCCCTCCACCTCCAGGTTTCCCACGGAGAAATCCGCCTTGGATTGCACCGCCGTGCGGGTGAAGCCGGTGGCGGCCTTGTACGTTACGGCGGTGATGGTGAGGTCGGCATCGTGATCGGTGAACCCCAGCACTTCGCCATCGCGCCGCGTGATCTTCCAGCAGGTGGCCAGGGTGAGCGTTTCTCCCGCGATGTGCGCCGCCAGCCCTGCGCTTAAATCCCTCATACCCGCAACTCCACGATGGGGATGTTAAGCCAGCCGCCGATCTCGTAGGTTTCGTGGGTGATTTCGAGCTGGTCGGTATCGAAGCGCACCGGCACATCGAACTCGAACGTGGCGGAAATCACTTCGCCACCTGTCAAACCGCTGGTGAAATGCACCACGCCGGTGGCGGTGTTCACCGTCCATCCGCTCATCTGTTCCACGCTGTCCCTGAACACATGCACCGTTCCCGATACGGGCTTGGTGATGGTGCGATCCACGGTAACGCCGCCGGACGTGTAGCTTTTTACAAGCTGGAAATCCTGCTGGGCGGCAACAGCCACGCCGATGATGTTGTTACTGGCGCTGAAATCCGACCAGTCCTTGAAGCGGAACCCGATGGCGCGGCCTCGGCGGGCGCGGAAAAAGGCGATCAGCGTGGCAAGCTGGGTGCGGGTTTTTACCGCCTGGCCAACATGCCACTCGCCGCGGGAGGCGCTCCAGTTGATGTTGCGCTGCTCGAACCCGCCGAACGTCTCCACGATGTCCGTGGAAAAGGTAGGCCCGCCCACGCAACCGAGGGCGATGTCGTTGGGGAACTGTGTTTCAACGAAGGTCATGGCTGGATTTTAGGCCGCGCGGCGGCGGCGCGGGAGGCGGGTTTACAGGTTCCTTCCGCCGCGCTGGACGGCTTGCGCGAGGTCGGCGGCGATCTGGCCTTTACTGCGGCGGAAGCTGTTTACATCCGCAGCCTGGATATTCACATTCACGTTCACCGGCCGGCCGCCGCCGTTCGGCATCACCTGGAGCGGTGTGCTGCCGGCATAGATCGGCTCCGGCCCGTTCTCTCCTGCAACTCCCCACTGCCCAGGCTTGAGCGTTCCGCCCTTGGCGAAGAACCCGCCGAAGAAATTGCCGACGCTGGCAAACATATCGCCGAACCCGCCGCCGCCGGAGCTGACGAGCTGGCCGGTATCGGGGTTATTCCC
>JAHFPR010000081.1:0-2685 GCA_023269645.1 Alphaproteobacteria bacterium
GAATCCCCCGAAAAGTGCCGTGGCCGTGATGAATTTCTGGGGGCGGGGGATGCTGGCAATCGCGCGCATCTGTTGCGGCATCCGCATGGAGGTGCAGGGGGAAATCCCCGCCGGAAAAGTGATTATCGCCTCCAAGCACCAGTCCGCGTGGGAAACCATCGTGTATCACCTGCTGCTGCCGAACCCCGTGTTCGTGCTGAAGCGGGAGCTGAATTACATCCCCATCGTCGGCTGGTATGCGATGGGTCTTGAGTCTATCGCCATTGATCGCAAGGCGGGGAAAAGGGCACTGGTGCAGGTGGTGGATCAATCCATAAAAAAGCTGGAGCAGGCACGGCAGGTCATCATCTTCCCCGAAGGTACGCGCGTGAAGCCCGGAGAAAGGCGGAAATATCATGGCGGCGTGGGTGCGATTTACGCGCGGGCGGGCGTGTCGGCGGTTCCTGTTGCGCTGGATTCCGGGGTGTGCTGGCCGAAGAACAGCTGGAAAAAATATCCCGGCATCATCACCATCTGCTTCCTGGAACCCATCCCTCCCGGTCTTCCACGCGAGGAATTCATGCGGGTGGTGGAGGAAAGAATAGAAGCGGGGCAGGCGGCGTTAATGAAAAATTAGTATTCCTGTGCTAGACTCCGCGCATGGGAAACGGAACGCAGCAACATCTCTCCTTCGCGGAACGCATCGTCAAAGGGCACTACTTCCTGAAATTGGAAGAAGCTATCCAGAAGCAGCCCGACCCGTTCGGGCGCGGCGAGCAATTGCACCTAACGGGTAGCGCGGCGGTATACCTCATGCGCAAGCACGGGCTGATACGGGACATCATCCCCAAAATCCCGAACGATGCGGATATAGGTATCTATTCCGACAGGCCGGAATTGCAGATGCCGGATTCTGCGCATCGGCACTTGTTGCAAGTGGTGCTGGGCGCGGCGGAAGAATTGGGTATGCAGGCCGTGGATACCGAAACCGGCAGGAAGGTTCTTACGCATGGGTCACAGCCATTACAGTTCCAGTTGCAGTTCGAGGTTTCGGGGCATGAGGTCGCAGCCATTATCGGCAAGCGTCCGGATGTTGTGCTGGAGGATTTGCCCGCCACTATGCCGCTTTCCCTGGATATTCAGTTGATGCCCTACCATAACGCCATGCTGAACCCGACGGCGCGCGCTCCCGGCCATGCCGAAGATGGCGGAGTGGTGTTGCATTATGGCGATATGCGGGATTCCCTGGCGGTGAAGATCGTGCGGGGGCTTGCGCCTGAACGGCAGAATCCCCATGATCTTGTGGATATGTATAACATCGTCACCGCAACTCCCGCGCTTGTGGATATGCAGGCAGACCGCGACCTGCTGCGAGTGCTGGCCGTGTGCACGATGGCTTGCAGGGGGGTGACGGAACAGGAGATTAATCTCGACCGCTATGTGCCGGACAGGGAGCATCTCGATGAAGTAAGAAACACCATTAAAATTTACGGGGAGCGTGTCACGCTGAACGACAGATTCGCCCGGATGCTGATCGAAAAAGCCGGGGAGATTACCGAGGCGGTATTCCCCAAGCCCGAAAATGGCGCGGGGATATTGCTGGAGCAGGAGCGCGAATTCATCCGGGGAATCCTTGAGCCGGAAAGCCGCAGGGTGACGCTGAACATCCATGTGGAACTGCTGCAGGAAGCCTATCCCGAAACCTTCCGCAAGCATCCGGAACTGGAGCGCAACATCCTCCACAATACCTTTATTCAGGACAAGGTGCGGGTGCGCGGGGAGGATGTTTTTTCACCGGGATTGATGTAATCCGGCAGGAGACCTTTGCATAACGCGTCATTCCAGCTTTCGCTGGTATGACAAAAAAAGGGAATTATGCAAAGGTCTCCGGCAGCGTTAACTATTTCTTAACGACGATGTGGTAGTCTGCCGGGAATCACCCGATGAGAAGACCATGAATCCCCTGACGATATTTGGCACAGACGCAAAAAATTATGATGAGGCACGGCTGCCCTATCCCAGGGAGTGGTTGCTGCAGGTGATGGAAGATCTGGGGGTGGAGCGTTCCGCGCGCATTGCGGATATTGGCGCGGGAACCGGGAAACTTGGCCGGGTGCTGGAAGAGATTGGTTATCCCGTGGTGTTTGTTGAGCCGTGCGCAAAATCCTGCGAATTCATGCGCAACAGCGGCATTGCGCGCGACAAGGTTTTTCAGGGCACGAGCACCGTGACGAATGTGCCCGGCCACAGCGTGGATATGGTGGTGTTCGGGGATTCTGCGCACTGGACGCGCGCGACGGAACGTGAAACGCTGGCGGAAATGCACAGGATATTGACCGAAAACGGCAAGGTCGCCGCCATCATCCGTATGCCGTCGCAGGAATTTCCCCTGACGCATGAAATGGATAGGCTGTTGACCGAAACCAGTGCGGATTACCGGAGTGCTCCCTATAAACTGATTAAGGAAAGCGGCCAGATGCGCTATATGCACGGCGCGCACCTTATTGCGCCTAAAAACAACAAGAGTTTCGGCGTTTCCTTCCCGGTGAATTACGATGAGGAATCCTTCTATAAATACCTGAAATCACATTCCGCAGTTACGGAGTGGGCAAACAATGATCCCGAAGGCTTCAGGGCGCAGGTGATCGCGCCCCTGTTCGAGTACGGCAAGGCCGAGGGGATGGTGGAGGGTGACGGTAAAATCAG
>JAHFPR010000081.1:2695-8564 GCA_023269645.1 Alphaproteobacteria bacterium
GAAGTTAACGTGCGCTACGGCCCGGCGCGGGAAATCAGCCTGAACACGCACCGGGGCAGGTAACTAGAGCCTTTTTGCTTTTAGTGTTTATAAAAAAAGAACACCGTCATTCCCGCGCAGGCGGGAATCCAGTAGCGGCGTGTCTACGCCGCTGAAAGCTAGAAATCTATTCCGCCGCAGACGCGGCTTAGGCTGGATTCCCGCCTGCGCGGGAATGACGTAAATACTTAAAGCAAAAATGCTCTAAGCATCCAGGTTCACCACGTTCAGCGCGTTTTCCTGGATGAAATCGCGGCGGGGTTCCACTACATCGCCCATCAGCATGGAGAATATCTGGTCGGCGGTGTCGGCCTCCTGCACTTTCACCTGCAGCAGGGTGCGCGCTTCGGGGTCGAGCGTGGTTTCCCAAAGTTGCTCCGCGTTCATCTCGCCGAGGCCTTTGAAGCGGTTGATGGTCGTACCCTTTTTACCAAGCTCCATGATGAGCTGCCAGAGTTGCAGCGGCGAGTGGGCGGCATGGCGTTCTTCCTTGCCTTGCCTGTCTGTGCGGGTGAGGATGGTTTCCCCGCTCCACGCCGCGCCGAGCTTCTGCCCCAGCGTTGCGAGCCGCACGAGATCCGGGCTGCGCAGCGCGGAGGCGGTGATGGTGAGCGTTTCCGCAACACCGCGCACGATGCGGGTGAGCAGGATGTCACCCTGTTCCACGCGCCCCTGCCATTTCAGGGAAGCGGCCAGCCCCCGGCTGAGGATTTCAGCGGCTTCCTGTACCCTGGCGGGTTGCGGGGTTGCCTCCAGCGCGCCGGCGAGCGCGGCGGCCTGCAACGCTTCCTTCGAGGCCAGTCGGCTGAGGCTTTCGAGGAGCGCGCCGAACTGTTTTATATCCCGCGTGAACGCCACAAGGTCATCGCCCTTGCGCTGTTCACCGTTGCCGAAGGTGAGCACCGCGCCTTCGCGGGCGTGATCCAGCAGATATTCCTCCAGCGCGGCGTTATCCTTGAGGTAGACCTCGCTTGTGCCGCGCTTCACCTTGTAGAGTGGCGGCTGGGCGATATAGAGATGGCCGCGCTCGATGAGATCCCGCATATGGCGGAAGAAAAAGGTGAGCAGCAGTGTGCGGATATGTGCGCCGTCCACGTCGGCATCGGTCATGATGATGATTTTGTGGTAGCGCAGCTTGCCGACATCAAATTCATCCCCGATGCTTGTGCCGAGCGCGGTAATCAGTGTGCCCACGGAATCGGAGGAGAGCATTCTATCAAACCGTGCGCGTTCCACGTTCAGGATTTTCCCGCGCAGCGGAAGCACGGCCTGGGTTTTGCGGGTGCGCCCCTGCTTGGCGGAGCCGCCCGCCGAATCGCCCTCCACGATGAAAAGCTCGGAGAGTGCCGGGTCTTTCTCCTGGCAATCCGCCAGTTTTCCGGGAAGGCTGGAAATATCGAGCGCGCCCTTGCGCCGGGTGAGTTCGCGGGCTTTCCGCGCCGCCTCGCGCGCGTGTGCGGCTTCGTAGGCCTTGCCGACCACGATTTTCGCCTCGGCGGGATGTTCCTCAAACCACAGGCTGAGCTTCTCGTTGACGATCTGCTCCACCACCGGGCGCACCTCGGAAGAAACGAGCTTGTCCTTGGTCTGCGAGGAGAATTTCGGATCGGGCACTTTCACGGAGAGGATGCAGGAAAGCCCTTCGCGCGCGTCCTCGCCGGTGATGTCCACCTTCTCGCGCTTGGCGAGGCCGGTTCCGCCCGCATACTGGTTCACGCAGCGCGTGAGGGCGGCACGGAAGCCGACCAGATGCGTACCGCCATCCCGCTGGCGGATGTTATTGGTGAAGCTCAGCACGTTCTCATGGTAGGAATCATTCCACTCCAGCGCGATTTCCACGGAGATATTATCCTTCTCGCCTGCGATGGCGATGGGTTCGTGCAGTGCCTTTTTGTTGCGGTCGAGGTATTCCACGAAGGCTTTTGTGCCACCCTCATAGAACAGCAGCGACTGGCGCGCGGTTCCGTCCTCATTCTGGAAGCCGGGGCGTTCGTCCTTCAGTACGATGTGCACACCGGAATTGAGGAAGGCGAGTTCGCGGATGCGGTGCTCCAGCGTATCGAAATCGAAGAGGATGTTGGTGAAGGTTTTCGGCGAGGGGTAGAACGTGACGGAGGTTCCCTTCTGGCCGGGCTTGGCTGCGCCCATTTCCCGGAGCGGCGCGACGGTATCGCCATGCCGGAACTCCACGAAATATTCCCGCCCGTTCCGCCAGATGGTGAGCTTGAGGCTGGTGGAAAGCGCGTTCACTACGGAAACGCCTACACCGTGCAGCCCGCCGGAAACTTTATAGGAGTTCTGGTCGAACTTGCCGCCCGCGTGAAGCTGGGTCATGATGACTTCTGCCGCTGAAACGCCTTCGGATTCGTGAATATCCACCGGGATGCCACGCCCGTTATCGGTGACGCTGACGCTGCCATCCACATTCAGCACCACCTCGATGCTATCGCAATGCCCGGCGAGCGATTCGTCAATCGCGTTATCCAGCACCTCATACACCATATGGTGCAGGCCGCTGCCGTCGTCCGTATCGCCGATATACATCCCCGGACGCTTGCGCACGGCCTCCAGCCCTTTCAGGACTTTGATGGATTCCGCGCCGTAAGCGGCACTGGCGGCGGTATGCTGTTCTTCGGTCATCATTTTCGCTGCTTCGGTCATGGTTAGGTTCCTTGCGTATAAACATCCGGCGTGGTTTCCAGAAGGCTCTTCCCCCAGATGTCCCGGCGTGCGGCGGGGTCAACATTGCCGCCGGAGAGGATCACGAGCACGGTGCACCCCTTCGGCTGCGTTTTCAGCCAGCGCGCAGCAGAGGCCATCGCGGTGGCGGCGGTGGGTTCTACCAGCGTTTTGAGCAAGTGAGTAAGCCATTGCGTCCAGTAGATAATATCCTTCTCCGGTGCTTCCACCATGCCGTCCAGCCGCCGGATATACTGGAAGGTGCGCGGGGTCATGCACAGTGCCCGCGCGCCATCCGCCACGGTTTCCGGCTCTTTCTCGAAGCTAATGATACGCCCTTCACGGAAGGAACGTGCGGCATCGTTGGCGTTCAGCGGTTCCGCGCCATACACGGCGATGGGTTCCCGGCTTATCTGTGCGGCGATCCAGGTTCCGGCCACCAGCCCGCCGCCGCTGCAGGTGGCGAACACGGCATCCGGCTTTTCGGGGCTATCCTGCAATGCTTCGAGGCAGGCGGTTCCCTGCCCGGCGATCACATCATCATGGTCGTAAGGGGGGAGCAGGAAATAGCCCTTATCCTGCAAGGCGTGGGCGGCGGCGATGGCATCCGCGCGGGTTTCCTCCAGATGCACCTGCGCGCCGTAATGCGCGGCGGCCTGACGCTTGATGGGGGCAACATAGCGCGCCATCATGATGGTCGCCTCCGCACCCAGGCGCGATGCGGCGTAAGCCACGGCCTGTGCATGGTTGCCGGAGCTGTACGCCACGATTTTCTGCGGCAGCCTGCCCTGTTCCTTCAGTGCCAGCAGGGTGTTGATCGCCCCGCGCATCTTGAACGCGCCGATTTTCTGGAGGCCTTCCGCCTTGAAGATAATCCGATGCCCCAGCCAGTCATCGAGCAGCGAGGAGGAAAGCAGCGGTGTGCGGTGGATATAGGGCGCGATCCGGTGCTCCGCCGCGAGCACATCGTCGGGCGTGAGGAAGGGCAGATTTTCCCCTGAAATTCTGGCGTGGTTCGCCTGGGTCATAAGTGGCGGATTCTCCGGTGTTTCTGCATGGAGCCGATACTACCCCGCAACCCTTCCGTTGTCCACCCTAAAAAGCTGAAATTTCCCCGGAAAATCTGCGAAAAACGCCGTGGTATTCAAGGGTGTGCCGCAGCTTCGGATTTTGAGGGCGCCGCAAGCCGTGTGTGCACTGTGTTCCGGATGATTTCACCCAGCTTTTCCTTGGCGGTATCAATTTCATACCGTTTCTGCAGGTTCATCCAGAAATCGGCACTTATGCCCAGCCATTGCTCCAGGCGGAGTGCCGTGTCGGCAGTCATCGCACGTTTTCCTGCGACAATCTGCGAAATGCGGTTGGCCGGAACGTGCAGTTCCCGCGCCAAGGCCGCTGCGCTTATGTTCAATTCGGCCAGCTCATCGGCCAGCACTTCGCCGGGGTGGACGGGATAGACGGGGCGCTTTTTCAAGCCTGCCTTCTTCATCTGCCTTTCTCCTTCAATGGTAATCGGTTACTTCGATATTGAACGGTCGTTCTGCGCCTTCCGGCCATTCAAAACAGATCCGCCACTGCTTATTGACACGGATGCTGAACTGCCCCTTCCGATTGCCTCCCAGTGCTTCAAAGCGGTTGCTGGGCAGCAGCGTGAGATCATCCCTGCGCACCGTATCCTCCAGTATCGCCAGCCGCTTCTTCACTTGCTGCTCGACCGCATGAAATTCTTTTACCCTGTAGCCTTCGGCAAACAGTCTTGTGCGTTTGTCCAGGTATTTAGGATGTTCTTCTTTCATTGATCACACTAGCATGAAGTACGCAATACGTCCAGCATACATAATTTATTCTATAACCCTTCCGTTGTCCACCCTAAAAAGCTGAAATTTCCCCGGAAAATCTGCGAAAAAGTCCTCTCCGGTGGCGGTCATCCAGCATTGCGCGCCGAGTGCGTCCAGTTCCGCGTAGAGTGCGGTGCGGCGCGCAACGTCCAGATGTGCCGCCACTTCGTCGAACAGCAGGATGGGCGGGGAGCCGCGCCAGTGTTTTCGCGCCCGCGCCGCTGCCAGGATAATCGAGAGCAGCAGTGCCTTCTGTTCGCCGGTGGAGCATTGCTCGGCGGGGAGGCGTTTTCCCCCGTGCGTTACCAGGAAATCGGAGCGGTGGATACCTGCGCTGGTCTGGCCGCTTGCGGCATCCCGCGCGCGGGTGGCGGCGAACTCGGTGGCGAGCAGTTCCTCCGCCTCCAGCGCGCTCATCACGGCGAGGTTCCGCTCCACTGCGCCCGCCGCCGCAAGGATCGCCTGCGGAAACAGGGAATCGCGCGCTTCGCTCCCCGCCTGCAGCAGCGCAACCGTTTCCAGCCGGGCGGCGGCGATGGCAAGCCCGTGCTCGGCGAGGCGGCGTTCCAGCACCGAAAGCCATGCCGGGTCGGGGCGAGAGGTGGAGAGCAGCCGCAGCCGCTCGGATTTCGCATGGGTATAGATGGCGTGATGGCGGACATGGTCGGGATAGAAACTCGCGCTGAGCCTGTCCAGAAACGTGCGGCGGGAAGTTGCGCCCTCCGCGAAAGTCTGATCCATCGCGGGGGTCAGGCTCACTACGGCAAAATGCTCACTCAACGCCGCCTGCCCGCGTGTGACCGTGCCGTTGATTTTCACGATGCGCCGGTTCGCCGATGCTTCGCTTTCTGCACCCGCATCCCGCCCTGTGCCGATGGTGATGGTATCCTCCGGCGTGCGTATTTCGGCGAAGACGCTCCAGGGGCGATTGTCATCCTGAGCCGAAGGCGAAGGATCTCCTGCGGCGGGAGATCCTTCGCTGCGCTCAGGATGACAGTTCCTATCCATTTCCTGCATCTGCGCGCCGCGCATCCCGCGCCCCGGCGCGAGGAGGGATACGGCTTCAAGCAGGTTGGTTTTTCCCGCGCCGTTGCCGCCCGCGAGTGCTACAGAAACACCTTCCAGCTTCAGGTCGAGCGTGGCGTAATTGCGGAATCCGGCAAGTTTGATGCGCGTGACGGCGGGAGTGATCATTTGGAAGTTATAGTATAACGGACGGGCGTTGTCACGGGTTGCACGAAAGAAGAAAACAGACATCCGCTTGCATCCTACACGTTGGTGGTGTAGATACACCAAAATGGAAATACACGATG
>JAHFPR010000082.1:0-2245 GCA_023269645.1 Alphaproteobacteria bacterium
AATGCCTCCGGTCAGCATCCCGATGACGGGCATCAGCACATCCGACACCAGCGAATTGACAATCCCCGTGAACGCCGCACCGATGATGATACCGACCGCGAGATCCACCACGTTGCCCTTGGAAATAAAGGTTTTGAATTCCTTGAACATAACACCTCCGTTGGGATAGGGAGGTGGGTATAGTATAGGGATAGAAAAATGTAAAGGTGTGTTACTGCATTAAGTCCCGCAGCAGGCGCGGGGATCAATGGAGATTACGGCCTCGATTTCCGCTGCCGTGCAGAAGCCTTCGCTTATAGTGAGATCGCCGAAGCGGATGACGATGCCTTTTTTGCGCAGCCTCCCCTGCCAGGTGATGAGCAGCCTGCGTTGTGCCGGGGTGATCAGGCCGGCACTCACCAGCTTGTCGCCCAGATAGCCCGGCAGGCTCTCCACCTGCTCGGCGGTGCAGAAACCCATACGCATCGCCAGCTCGCCGAAGCGCAGATGCTCTCCCTCTGCATTCAACGCGTTCTGCCGCGCCAGCACCTTGTTCCGCTGTATTTGATTCAGGAAACCTGCCGCGATGAGCCGCGCACCTATCCGATAGCGCGCCATCGTATCCTCCTCCTCCGTCAGTTCCGGAATAGCGTTCCCGGAACTGTTTTTATCCCTCCCCATCTTTTTACTCCCATTAATTATTCACCCAATATACCTCTAAAAATTAACTTATAATATAATCATCATATTGGTGTATTATACCAAAAATCATGGGAGAGTGTCAAGGAGTGACATTGGCTGCTACAGCCAATGATAAATAAAAAAATACGGGATAAATACGGATTAAATTTTAGGGAATGATGGTGTAACGGATGAAGGGGTAATGATTAATAAAAAAAGGCAATTACCCCCTTAAGGTAAGTAGGATCGTCATTCCCGCGCAGGCTGGAATCCAGTCCAAGCCGCGTCTGCGGCGACAAGGTCTTTCGCGGCGTGGGCACACCGCTGCTGGATTCCCGCCTGCGCGGGAATGACGGCATCTCCTATATTTCTTTCCAAGGGATAGTTGATTAAAAAAGGGGCTTTGCTAACCATGCAAAGCCCCTTCAGTCTTTCACGTCTGGTAAATCCAGGCTATCAGCCTTCGATGGATTCACCATGCTGGGTGATGTCCAGCCCTTTCTGCTCGTCGTCCTCGCTGACACGCAGCGGCACGACAGCACCCACCACCTTGAGGATGATGAAGGTGACCGTTATGCTGTAGAGGGCGACGGCTACCGCGCCTGTGAGGTTGGCACTGAGCAGCGCGCTTCCGCCGTTCAGCAGGCCATCCCCTCCAGCGGCGTTCACCGCTTTCGTGGCAAGCAGGCCAGTCATGACTACCCCGATAGTGCCGCCAATGCCGTGGCAGGCGAACACATCCAGCGTATCATCAATCTTGCACTTGCTCTTTATGGCGCGTGCCACGAGGTTGCAGATGATCCCCGCCGCCAGCCCGATATAGATGGCGGAAGTGATGGTGACGTAGCCCGCAGCCGGAGTAATGGCTACCAGCCCCGCTACGATGCCGATGCATCCGCCGACCGTGGTGGGTTTGCCGTCCTTCATCGTATCCACCATTGTCCATGCCAGCATGGCAACGGCGGCTGCGATAAAGGTGTTGGCGAAGGCCTGCGCAGCCAGCCCGCCCGAAGTCAGTGCCGAACCGGCGTTGAAGCCAAACCAGCCGAACCACAGCAGCGAAGTGCCAAGCACGATCATTCCCACGTTATACGGTTTCGCGGGTTTGCCGAAATCCTTGCGCTTGCCGAAAAGGATGGCGGCGACCAGCGCGGAATACCCGGCGGTCATATGCACCACAAAGCCCCCCGCGAAATCCAGCGCGCCTTTGGTGGCGAGCCATCCGCCAGGAGTCCACAGCCAGTGCGCCACCGGGGCGTATACCAGCAGGCTCCACAGCACCAGGATAAACAGCCACGCCTTGAAGCGCACACGCTCCGCAAACGCACCCGTCATCAGCGCAGGCGTGATGATGGCGAACATCATCTGGAACATCATGAACACCAGGAACGGGATGGTCGCGGTTCCGTCGGGTTCCTGGCCAACGCCTTGCAGCATCATATAGCGCATATCGCCTATCCAGCCCGATCCGGGAGAAAAGGCGAGGGTAAAGCCGATCACTACCCACAACACTCCTATGACACCCAGGGCGATCATGTTTTGGTATAATGTGGAAGCCGCGTTCTTGCGGCGTACCATCCCGGCA
>JAHFPR010000082.1:2255-8444 GCA_023269645.1 Alphaproteobacteria bacterium
ATGCGAGCATCCATGCGGTATCGCCGCTATCCACAGTCGCAGATGCCGCAGAAGGCATCAATAGCACCAATAACGCACTTAAAAGTAACAATAATCGTGGATGGGTAAGCATAGTGAATCCTCCAAATAGTTGTGTTAAACATTACCCCACTGCCACTATAGGCATATAAGTATCTAAAATAAAAGAGAATTTTATGGTGCGGTGCAATATAAAAACAGGCGGCGGCGATGCCGGAGATTACCAGCTTTTGTTATTCTGCTCGCGGCTTTTGATGTCATCCATCAGGGCATTCAGCGCATCCTCGCTGCAGAAATTGAGCTGCACGGCCAGCTCGCCGAAGCGGATTTCCGCGCCCTGCTGCGCCAGTTTGTGCTGTCGCTCCATGATTTTATCCCGCTGCCCGGCGGTGATAAGCCCGGCGGCGATCATCCGGCTGCCCATCAGGTTATTGGCGTGCACCTCCCGGCTGCGCGCATAAAGGCGGGGGGAGGGGACGTAGCGATCCTTCAGCAGTGCCTTGTTGCGCAGCTCCTGTTGCAGTTCAGCCATCTGCACACGGCTGCAGAAGCCCATCTGCACGGCTTCTTCCTCAAAGAGTGCGCGCTCGCCTGCGGTTTTCAGGGCGCGCACCTCCTTTTCTATTTTCTCGCACTGGGCAAGCGTGACTAATCCAGCTTTCACAGCTTCAGCGGAGATGCGGATGTTCTCGTCGCCGAGCGTGTGCGCATCAGGGGAGGTTCCGGCGGTTTCCTCCTCGCGCATGGCGGAGGGCGGCACGGCGTGGGTGGCAGTTTCCAGAATCCGCTCCGGCGGGGGAAGGGGCGATGCGAGGTTCGCGTTGGAAGGAACGGGGGCGGCGGCGGGTTGCGGGGCGGAGGGTGCGGGCGCGGGCATATCCGCATCCACGGGCACACTATGCCGACGCAGTACATCCTTGAACGAATCCTTACCCATGCCGTATACCCATAATAATATCCCCTCCCGGAACGCTGGTCTCCATACTATAATATCCCCCTGTACCGCACAAGCGCGAAGTGGTTGTGCGGTACAGGGGGTGCTGCGGAATAGTGCGGAACAGTGCCCAGAAAACAGCCGGAATCCCTGAACTATTCCTGTTGCAATTTGGAAAAGCGGTCTTTAATGTGCGCCGAGGCGCGAGGCGGCCAAAAATGTGCGCCGAGGCGCGAGGCGGCCAAAGCTGCCTTGGCCAAGCGGATGTAGGCGGACGTGGCGGAACTGGTAGACGCGCCAGGTTTAGGTCCTGGTACCGCAAGGTGTGGGGGTTCAAGTCCCTCCGTCCGTACCACGCTTCGCCCTTACGGGCTATGCGTGGCGCAGCCAGGCGTAGACTGTTAGGCCGAAGCAGTGCCCGGCGTAGCTCGGAACAAGCGAAAACGGGCAGGTAACAGCAATTATTCGTTGCACATAAACAAGGGCATTTATCCTCTTAAAGCAGCAAGGTCGTCATCGCCCGAATCGCGTAGCGATTATAGAGCTTGCCCCTGCGAAGGCAGGGGGCGATCCATTCTTGCAGCAGGCATGAATTCCCCTATAACTTTTTGCTCGCACAAAAAGTCGGGGAATGACGGGGTATTTGTTTCAAGGGTGGGTGCGATTTTAGTGAGCATCCCTCACCTGCTTTTGCTTTAAAATAACCGGAACGGGCATTGTAATAAGCATAAATTGATGCTATTCTAGTGCCTAACAAGGAGCAGAAAATATGCGAACCACGATTGCATTGGATGATGAACTGATGGCGAAGGCTCAGGCATTTACCGGACTCCAGGAGAAATCCTCGCTGGTGCGGGAGGCACTGAAAGCCTTGATCGAACGTGAAAGCGCGCGCAGGCTGGCGCGGCTCGGCGGAAGCGAACCGGAGCTTAACCCCGTACCCCGCCGCCGCTAATGCCCCTTGTTGATACATCGGTATGGATCGAGCATCTGCGCTGCGGCGATGCTCGACTCACGAAGCTGCTTGATGCCGGACAGGTTTTTATCCATCCCTTTGTCACTGGCGAACTTGCGCTGGGTAATCTGCACCATCGCGGCAAGCTGCTCTGTCTGTTGGGCGATCTGCCGCAAGCCACCCCTGCAAGCGACGAGGAAGTGCTGGGATTCATTGAGCATTATAGGCTTTCGGGGACAGGAATTGGCTATATAGACGCGCACCTGCTGGCATCTGCGCAGCTTACGGCGGTGTCTTTCTGGACGCGGGATAAACGTCTCCATGAGGCCGCGCTTCGCTTAGGGCTTGCAGAGAACGCGCAGGTTCTGTAGAAACGCTTACGGATTACTCTTGAACTAAGGAAAATATATGCACGTTACACAAGTTAAATCGGAAAAGCTGAAGCGGGAATATAGCATCACCGTGCCCTCTGCGGATATTGCGGAGAAAATTGAGGCGCGGTTGAAGGTTATTGGCAAGGACGCGAAACTTCCGGGGTTCCGTCCCGGCAAAATCCCGCCGCAGATTCTCCGCAAGAATTACGGGCAGCGTGTGCTCGGTGAAGTGCTGGATCAGGTGGTGAGCCAGAGTTCCCAGGAAGCCATCGCCAAGCAGGGCGAGCGTCCCGCGCTCAAGCCGAAAATCGAGATCGTCGGGGATTTTGCGGAAGGCAAAGACCTCACCTATAAAATGGAATACGAGGTGCTCCCGAAAGCACCGGAAGTAAAACTGGCGGACATCACGCTGGATCGCCCGAAAGTGACCATCTCCGATAAGGAAGTGGCGGAGGCACTGGAAAAAATCGCGACGCAGTCCAAGGATTTCGCCCCCGTCGTGCGCGCCGCGAAAGCGGGCGATGCGGTGCTGATTGATTTCAAGGGCTTCATGGGTGACAGGCCGTTCGAGGGCGGCGAGGCGAAAGGGCATCAGCTTGAACTCGGCAGCGATGCGTTCATTCCCGGTTTCGAGGAAGGGCTGATTGGCGCGAAGCCAGGTGAAAAGCGTGATGTGCACGTGGAGTTCCCGAAGGAATACCATGCGGCTGACCTTGCCGGGCAGAAGGCGAAGTTTGAAGTGACCGTACATGAAGTGCGGGAAGCCAAAGCCTCCGAAATCACTGAAGATCTTGCGAAGAAGCTCGGTTTCGACGGTCTGGATAAGCTGCGGGAAGCGGTGAAAGCGCAGATGGAAGGCGAAGTGGCGGGCGCGGTGCGCACACGCCTCAAGAAGCAGCTATTTGATCTGCTCGATGAAGCAAGCCCCTTCAACGTGCCGGAAGTGATGGTGAAGATGGAGTTCGATTCTGTCTGGCAACAGGTGCAGAACGCGCGCAAGTCCGATCCGGATTCGGAGGATTTCAAAGGCAAGTCTGACGAGGATCTGCAGGAGGAATACCAGGTGATTGCCGAACGCCGCGTGCGGTTGGGCATCCTGCTCGCTGATCTTGGGCAGAAGCAGAAAATTTCCGTGAACCAGCAGGAACTCACCCAGGCGATTCTTCAGGAAGCGCGCCGCTATCCCGGCCAGGAGCGTGAGGTATTCGAGTATTACCAGAAGCATCCGGAATATATCGAAATGTTCCGTGGGCCGATTCTGGAAGAAAAAGTTGTTGATTTTATCCTCGAAAACGTGACTGTTAAGGACAGGGAAGCCACCCTGGAGGAATTGCGTGAGCCGGAGGAAGGTGCGGAGAAATCCGAAGGTGCTTCCAAAGGCGACAAGGCAAAGAAAGGGGCGAAGAAGCAGTAAGGAGGATCGGGAGCGTTTCCGGTTCCAATAACACAAGAGGGGAATACATGAAGGAATTTGATGCAGCATCCGGCCATGAGCCGGAAACTATGAATATGCTCGTGCCCATCGTGGTTGAGCAGACCGGGCGTGGCGAGCGTTCCTACGATATTTATTCCCGCCTGCTGAAGGAACGCATTATTTTCCTCAACGGTCCGGTGAATGATTACGTGGCCTCGCTGGTGACGGCGCAATTGCTCTTCCTGGAATCCGAAAATCCGGATAAGGATATATATATGTACATCAACTCGCCGGGTGGGGTGGTGACTTCCGGTCTGGCGATTTACGATACGATGCAGTATATCCGCCCGAAAGTGGCCACGCTGTGCTTCGGCCAGGCGGCCTCGATGGGTTCGCTGCTGATGACGGCGGGCGAGCCAGGAATGCGCTATTGCCTGCCGAATTCGCGGATCATGATTCACCAGCCTTCCGGGGGCTATCGTGGCCAGGCGACGGATATTGAGATTCACGCCAGGGAAATCCTGGAACTGAAAAAGCGGCTGAACAATCTGTATGTGAAGCATACCGGCCAGAAGCTCGCCATGATCGAGAAAAACATGGAGCGTGATAATTTCATGAGTGCCGAGCAGGCCAGGGATTTCGGGCTGGTGGATACCATCGTGGAAAAACGCCTGGACGACACCAAGGATAAGAAGTGACAGCTTTTGCCGTCATCCTGAGGCCAGAGGCCGAAGGATCTCCCGCAGTATGAGATCCTTCACTGCGTTCAGGATGACATGGTGCTTAGGCTCGGAATGAATAAACTTAAGGGGAACTACGCATGAGTGAGAACGGCACACCGCCAACCGGAACCAGCGGCGATAACACGCTTTATTGCTCCTTCTGCGGCAAAAGCCAGCATGAGGTGAAGAAGCTCATCGCCGGCCCAACGGTATTCATCTGCAACGAATGCGTGGAGCTGTGCCTCGACATCATCCGCGAGGAGACGAAATCCCCGCTGGCTGTCGCGGGCGAGGGCAACATCCCCAAGCCGCACGACATCTGCGCCGTGCTGGATGACTACGTGATCGGGCAGGAGGAAGCCAAGCGCATTCTTTCCGTGGCGGTGCATAACCACTACAAGCGCGTGGATCATATGCAGAAGGGCGGCGAGCCGGAGCTTGCCAAATCCAACATCCTGCTGGTGGGGCCGACGGGCTGCGGCAAAACGCTGCTCGCGCAGACCCTCGCGCGCATCATTGACGTGCCTTTCACGATGGCGGATGCCACCACCCTCACCGAGGCGGGCTATGTGGGCGAGGACGTGGAGAATATCATTCTGCGGCTGCTGCAGGCGGCGGATTATAATGTGGAGCGCGCCCAGCGCGGCATCGTGTATCTGGATGAGGTGGATAAAATCGCGCGCAAGGGCGACAATCCCTCCATCACGCGCGATGTATCGGGCGAGGGTGTGCAGCAGGCACTGCTGAAAATCATGGAAGGCACGGTGGCGAGCGTTCCCCCGCAGGGCGGGCGCAAGCATCCGCAGCAGGAATTCCTGCAGGTGGATACCAGCGGCATCCTGTTCATCTGTGGCGGTTCGTTCGCGGGGCTGGAGAAGGTGATCGCGCGGCGCAAGCACGGCTCGGCCATCGGCTTCGGCGCGGCGGTGCGCAGCCACGAAAACCTGAAAGTCGGTGAAACGCTGAAAGGGCTGGAGCCGGACGACCTCATCAAATTCGGGATGATCCCGGAATTCGTGGGGCGTGTGCCGGTGATCGCAACGCTGGAGGATTTGAGCGAGGAAGCCCTCATCAAGATTCTCACTGAACCGAAGAACGCGCTGGTGAAGCAATACATCAAGCTGTTCGAGATGGAAAGTGTTGACCTGAAGTTCACGGACGAGGCACTGACGGCCATTGCTAACAAGGCCATCGAACGCAAAACCGGCGCGCGCGGGCTGCGTGCGATTCTGGAAAGTACATTGCTGGAACTGATGTACGATATTCCGAGCATGGATAATGTGACCTCCGTTGTTATCACGGATAAGGTGGTGACTGGCGAGGCCAAGCCTGTCATGGCGTTTGCCAAGGACGACGCGAAAAAGGCCAGGGTGAAAAAAGCCGGGCCGAAGGCTTCGTAAATTGTCATTCCCTGAATTTTTCTGCTTTGTCGCGCCATAGCCCGCAGGGCGAAGGCGGAAGGAAAAATTCCAGGGGAAATCCATCGTGCCACGAATGCATTGAGAAATGGATCGCCCTGGAATCGCTATGCGATTCAGGCGATGACGTATCACAAAAACAAACAAGCACCTCAGGCATTTTCTGGATTGGATTCTCCTTGAAGGGAGTTTCGTTTCCAGAAAATGCACCGAGACGCTTGTCTTTTGTTCTAGGCACTGTTAGCTAATTTTGAGATTGAAGAAGATTTTGATGGCTGCGAGGGCGATGAAGCTGAGGAAGGCGTGATCTTCCTTATCGAACCGCAGGCAGATTCGCTTGTTTTCTTTGAGTTT
>JAHFPR010000083.1 GCA_023269645.1 Alphaproteobacteria bacterium
CCATGCCCTTGAAGAATCCGCCGCCACCCTTGCCGCCGCCGCTGCCGCTGCCAAAACCACTACTGCTACCCGCCGCAATGGATGCCAGGGGGCCTCCCGTCTGCTGATTACGCGTCTTCAGACCCAGGAATTCTCTATTGAAGGTATCCGAGACGCCAAGCAGGGAAGCGCGCCGGGCTTTCGTGCCCATCGCAAACATACCACCCACCACATTATCCCTGAAATTGAAACCGCCACCACGGAGGAAGCTGGATATTGAACCCTGCAAGCCGCCGTGGTAAATCCCTTTATCGTCCCTTCCGCCTTTTATGAAGCCCCCGGCCATGCCGATACCCTGGTTCATCGGCGTTGACGCAAGTGCCTTTACCGTCTGATACCCGTAAGCATATGTATTGGCGATGGAGGCAATACCGCCGGAAACGGAAGTCGCCATGCCGATGCTCCATTGGGTCATGCTGCGCATGATATAGCCGAGCAGCGTGACGGCGACAATCATCCAGATGTTAAGTGTCAACAGGTTGGGGAAGACCCCGGTCGGGGTGGGGTGGCGTATTGTACCGTCGCCGAACACCCACCACCAGAGATACCCGCTCGGAAGGAACGAGGCCAGCGCGAGCTTGATATATTCCCGGTAACAGATGATGGAGGTTGCATCCTCCGGAATGCCCGCGATGAAATCAAGCACTATGCCGTTCAGCAGCCCCAGCCAGATGAAAATGAATACCGGCTGCAGGGAATAACTCAGCACCTGTTCCGCCCAGGCCATGAACAGGTTGCGCGTGTGCTGAAACAACATGAAGATGAAGAAAATAGGTGCTACCGAATAAAGCAGCGCGCGGGCGATCATGGATACCAGCAGGGTCTGTATCGCTTCCACCACCCCCCAGAAATAGGAGATCAGCATGGCAAACAGCATGAAGGAATAGAACCAGCCTATCAGCCCATCCCCCAGCATTGCGAAAATCAGTTTCCAGAAATTCCAGCTTATCAGCAACCCCAGCACATTATCCACTTTGCTGATGGTGGTGTGGGTAGGGTCAGGATCGTCGGAATCCACAGAAAGCGTTACATGGCTTACCGTTTCGGAAAGCAGCCGGATCGCACCCTTGGGATCCACCTCGTAGGAATTCACCCCTTCCGTGACCACCCCCTCCAGCGGACGGAATACAATGGCTTCAAAGGGTTCCCAGCTCGTAGCGAAGGCATAGACAATGGAAACAATGATAAAGAACATCAGCGTTTCGTACAGGCTGACTTTTATCATTGCCAGAAGTACCGCGATGGAGAGCATCGCAATCCCTATCGTCACCGCCGCCGTCACTACTTTCCGGAACCCCGGATCCTGGGCAATGCCTTCGTAAAGATACTGGGTGCTGTACCAGGTGGCATATGTGGTATAGTCCAGCAGCCAGCTCACCGGGGTGGTGGCGACCTTGCTTAAAGTGGAGGATATTTTATAGCCGGTAGGGGTGGTATCCACCT
This sequence comes from Alphaproteobacteria bacterium, assembly GCA_023269645.1. Lineage (GTDB taxonomy): Bacteria > Pseudomonadota > Alphaproteobacteria > Rickettsiales > UBA8987 > JAHFPR01. The sequence goes on from JAHFPR010000083.1 coordinate 1,483, forward strand.
TGAGCGCATCCCCCACCATGATGCAATTATTCTTGGGGTGGTTGGGATCCATCCGATACATCGTGGGGCCGTTGATCAGGCATGAGGAAACCGGCAGCACCATGCACAGAACAAGGGCGATTCTGATGAGCGCGGTTTTCATAATCCCCCGCTGCCGAATTCTTTTTTCATGGATTCTTTCGCTTTATCCAACTGTCCGACACCGGCACGCTTCGCACCCCTGTACGCCCCGCTGAACGGCGATCCGCGCACCAGCCCGCCTTCCCAGCCATGCGCCGTTCTGTTGCCGAAAATAGCACCACGGATAGCACCCGTCGCCGCCGCCGGAACGGCCGCTACCGTGTTCCCCAGCGTTTCATACCCGGCAATATACGTTCCGGCTGTGCTTACGAAGCCCTTGGTCATCACTGTCGCCAGGTCAACCACCCATTTCATCATGCCCCGCATGATGAAGGAGAGGATCGTCACCGTGGTGATGACATACAGGTTGAGCGGAATCCGGTTATCCACCCCGTCATTGCCAACCGTCTGTCCGTGAATATCTGCGAATTGGAACATATGGAAGAATTTGAAAGTGTTTTTCAGCCATCCATATGCGTCATAACAAATCAGCCTTGCGCCCGTGGGGTTGCTGCCGGCGATTGATCCCATCAAGGTTGTGAGTATCCCCAGGAACAGTCCTAGAAATGCGCCAAGGAAAACAGGTTGCAGTGAGAAACTGAGCAGAAGCTCCATCCAGTTCTTGAATAGCTGCCGGGTTTGATCCAGCAACGCCAGCATGATAAAGATCGGCGCAACGGCATACAGCATAAAGCGTCCGATAAGCGCAACCAGAAACGCCTGCATCACAGCAGCAGCCATCCAGAGATAGGTCATCACCATGTAGATCAACATGAGGCAATAGAGCCACCCTACCCAATCCGACCAGAGCAGTGCCAGCAGCAGCTTCTGGAAATTCCAGCTGAACATCATGGCGATAATGTCGTCCATCTGCGAAAACGGGGTCTGAACACCACTCGCCGGACACTCTATATTAGGATCCCCACCGGTGTTAGGATTCGCCGACATCTTTCCGGCGCAGGTCGCCTGCTCACTTAACACTGTAATCGTACCTTTCTTGAAGCCAGGATCTCCTGCGACACCCTGATCTTCCAGCGAGTTGAAAATAATGGCAGAAAAAACATCCCAGTTCAGGGCAAATGCCAGGACAGTACAGATTTTCAGGGTCATCATCAGCAGGTCATAAAGATTGGCGCGCCGGATTTGCAATATTATGCCAATCGAATAGAGCACTATCACCATCGTCACCAGGGCTATCGTGATTTTCCTGAAACCGGGGTTTTGCGCGATCGCCTCGAACATCCCTTGCGATGCGGGCTGGAAGAACGCCTGCACCTGCGATTTGAGCCACTGCACCGGTCCGGTGGTCAGTGTTACAGGCGTATTCAGTGCCGGAACGGTGTATTTGAAGGTGGAGAGATGCTTGCAGGCGGGGCCATAGTTGTACATCAACTGCCCGTTTTTATTCTTCCGCTGCACGGGTGGCGTGACAGAATTATCCATATCCGGCACGAACTCATCGTCGCTGTAAACAGCATCACCGTTCGCCACGGGGGCCGGTGCAACTCCTGTATAAGGCGTACCTGTTTCGTCCTGGTTGCATCCTGTTTCCGAGGTGCATTTCAGTGCCAGCGGGCAATGCTGCGGCGGTATCTGGATAGCACGCGTGATGGGGATACACTGCCGACCTTCCGGGTCGTTCGTTTTGTAATCCTCCACATTGCGCGTACAGGAACCCGCACCCGCCGCCATCACCAGCAGCAGCAGAAACCTTATCGGCCATGTTCCAAAACCACGCATCACCTGCAAAAACCCTTCCTTGCTTTACTGTTTCATATACTTGCCATATGCCGACGCGCCCGCAATATTACGCAAGGCATTCTGCGTCACCCGCTCAACCCCTGCCGCCGGAGCCAGGTTCGGCGGCACGATGTTTGTCTTCGCCACAATCCTCGAAGCATCCTGCAGCAGGCGTTTCATATACGACATCATAATCGCCAGGAGGATGATATTCGCGGTCAGAACCGCCAGCATCCGCATCAGCGTGCGCACGGAAATCCTGATCGAGGGAATCATCCACTGGCCGCTGACCGCAGATGCGAAGACCTTGGATGCCATTTTTTTGCAGGCATCCTGAACGGTAAGCGCGTGCGGCGGATCCGCCACATCGGTGTCGCTCTTGAACCAGCCCATGATTGTACCTCCAACAACCGCCGCCGCCTGCTTGACTGCATCCATCCCCTGCGCGACCGTGCAGGCTCCAAGCTGTTTTATCATCCCCCATTTACCATCGGATTCCACCATTTCCGGACGTTTGTTCAAGTCATCCTCAAAACTCAGCATATCCGCGTCTTTCTCGCTAAAATTCTGCTCCGGTGTGGAGAAGAAGCTCTTGAACATATCACGATCCGGTGCTCTCTGTATGTTTGTATAGATGGCGGGTTCGCTCGCCCCCTCATTGCCATTGTTATAAAATTCGTTGCTGGCGGCGAAAAAGATAATCAGCATCATCATCATATACGAGGTGAGGATGGCGGGCAGCAGAAGATAGGCGAGCACGTTATTGAACCAGACAACGGTGATACCCTTCGTCTGTTCAAAAAGATACAAGGGTATCACCACCGGCGCGATGCCGAACAGCAGTGCCAGGGATACCAGGATGGTTGTCATGTACACCATCGTCTGCACCATCGCCGAAATAAACAGGGTAATCAGCGTAATCGCCGCGATTGCTACCGCTGCGCCCACAGGTCCGGAGAAAAACAGGCCATACACGGTCATCGCAAGCGTAATTCCGCTCATCGCCATCATTTTTCCCGACTGCTTCACCCCTATCAGATACTCGAACAGGCAATCGAACCGATGGAACATTTCCGCCAGCCCATCGGGATCAACGAAGCCGGTGTTCATATGGCACAATTCCGTTTTTGCGGCTGCCAGAGGCGCGATCTTTGCCATCCCGTTATCGAAAATAATCACCGCCATGCCCGTAGCACCGTTCATAAACTGGTGCATATGCTCCACCAGCGCAGGCGCAGCCCCGCCGACCATCAGGTAATACACGAAGCATATCTTGAACATCAGCTTCATGGTATCCCCCAGCGGGCGGCGGCCTCCGCCGCCAAGCGTCACCTTGATCGCCAGAAGCACAATGGCGATGGTTGCTGCGGGTGTCACTACCGGCGAGAGTGTGTCCTCAAGCGCGCGGATCATGAACTCACTGAGTTGCGTGGTACGCTGCGAAATACACCGCGCGATGTAATACATGATGGCGTTGGATGCCCCACCGTTATACACCCCGTTATTGCGGGTGCAGGCTTCCCCGGCGGGAATCGGATCCGCCACCTGCGCAGCGGCATCCTGTGGCAACGCCAGTATCCCGATAGCCAGGGCAAGCATCAGGAAGAATGCCGACAGCACAGCGCAGCCCCGTCCCTTCCCCGGCGGGATGCGGCTGGCAACGGTATGATCATTACATTTCATAACTTCACCTGCCGTGCACCTGGTCACTGACTGCCCTGGCCGTCCAGTTGTAAACATTCAGTGCCTGCATCTTCACGTTCGCCTCCAGTCCCGCAAGCCGCGCGCCGTCATTCATCACATTGACCAGCATGGAGAACATCAGCCAGAACAGCAGCAACGCCGCCAGCAGTGTCTGCAGGAAGCGGTACGCCTCGGAATATTCCGCCGGACCGGAAGTCGCACTGGCGCAATTGCCGCCGAAGAAGCAATACCGCCACCAGCTGATTGCACTTTTTTCATTACCGGAAGTCGCCGTTTTACTATCACCGCTCGGCGAGCGGTTCACATCCTGCGTATTTCCACTGAGATGGAATACATCCACCTTCTGCCAGGCTTCCTTGGCAGCACCGGCGGCCTTTTCATAATACCACATCAACGAGCCTTCCACAGGGAACTCAAAGAGTGCCGGAATAACCTTATCTGCCGCCACGCCATTGCCAAGATCCGTCAATGCCGCCGTGATCTTGTTCACATCAATCCCCGTATCGGCAGCCAGTTGCGCCGGATTTCCCGCATTCAACATCGCCGCAAGCTCATCAATATCAGCACTGCTCAGCGGGAAGGTAATTTCATGGGGCGGTGCTCCGATTTCCACTGTAGGCGGAGATGACCCATAAAGCGTGGTGTCAATCACCACCAGCATGAAGGCCAGGAACGCAAAAAGAATCATCGGCTGCAACGTGTAGGCAATCAGCATCTGCACCCACAGGGAGAAGCCCTGCCGTGTGCTTTTGAACAGCAGCATGGGAATGATAATCGGCCCGATAATCCCCAGAAATGTCACCACGATAAGCGAGGTGAGGTACACAATAACCGCCTGGATAAAAGCGGCCATCATCAGCAGAACAGGCCCCACGAAGGTAATGAGAAGGAAGGGGCCAAGCGGGGTGAACAGCAATCCCATCACGATAACGGTCGGCATGAGGGAGATTTTGATTCCCGGATCGTAAGGTCCCACCGCAATATCATCGAACGGAATCTTTTTGCCGTCCTTGGTAAGCTGCCTTATGCCGGTGTAACTGGCGATGATGCAATCCACGCGTTCCCAGATGTCGTAAGGGCGATGCCGTTTATTGGCATCCGGATCGCTGGGATCCGGCGGCGGCAACGTGGTGGGGTCGCTTCCCAGGGGTGCGAACGCATATTTCTTTGAGCTTCTGCCGCAGAAAGTTCCGGAAGATTTTGTGCTCTTGGTGGCGTCGGTCACCACCTGCGCCAGTTCTCTCTGGCTGACCCTGAAGAAATTGATGTACTGATTGACCCCGACCGACGACGTAAACGCTATAACCCCGCAAATCATGATGGTTTTGGAAAATAACTTGGAAGGCCTGCGGTAACCTGGCCGATTAAGCAGCACGTCTTTGGAATACAGGGCAATTGCGAGCGTCACCAGGATCAGGTTTATGTTGCGGAATGTTTCCGTGAGAATGCCGATCTGATCGTGGCTGATACGCTGGAGCACTTCGGTGATGCAATTCACAATCCTGCCCGTCAATCCGGAAAGGGGCACATGATCCTTTACGATTACATCCTCAGGTATGGGATCACCGATGGAGAGGTGGATTTCTTCCCCCTCCTGGGTGGTGAATGTTGCCAGGCCGGTTATCTCATCTCCGTCGTAAGCCTTGAAAATGGCCGGTGTGACCAGCGTATCCGGCCAGAATGTTACCTGATAGAACTCCACATCGCCATTGCCAGCCGTGGATTTGGTAGTACCGTTGTGGTTGGCCGGATCATCATCGCCGAAAGAATAATACCGGCAGCTTCCCGTCCACATCCCCTTCTTTCCGTATATTTTAAGATGGCAGGGGTTCAGCGCAGTTTCAACCGTGGGGAGATCGCTGCAGCCACCCGTTCCATCCGCTGCGGGCGGGGTGGCATCCGGGTTGAGAACGAGGACAAAAACATTCACGCAGCGCGGAGTTCCAACATTATCGGGGCACTTCGCTTCAGCCTGCGGGATAAAAAGAATCGTGCTGCACACCGCCCCGATGAGCGCCATGATAACCAGCAACACTATCTTTTTTTTATCCCTCACCCTGCCATCTCTTTTTTACAACTCTTTCACCTTCTTATAGAAAACGGGAAGCCACGCATCCGGATCGTTACCTGCTTCAGCGCGCACCCTGTCCAGCAGCCGCACCGTATCCGCGCGACCAGAAAGCACGTTGATGACATTATCCATCCCTGTCAGATCAATACGCGCCACCACCGAATCTTCGTTCTGCTTCACAAGGAAATAGCGTGTGCCGGGATCGGTGGATTTGATGAGTGCGAATTCCCGGTTGGAAAGCATGAACACTTCCTGATACACGGGTGTGGCCTTGTTGTTTGGCAGGTATATCTGTGTGGCTGTCTGCTGCACCAGCGTATCGCTGATCTGGCTGTTGGCGATGTCTTCCACCGACTGCGTGGCAAACACCACCAGCGCATTCAGCTTACGAAGCACCTTGAGCCAGTCCTTGATTTTCGGCGCGAAGATGGGGTTATCAATGAGTGCCCAGGCTTCGTCCAGCACGATGACGGTCGGCGTACCGTCCAGTGCCATGTTGATTTTATGGAACAGGTAGAGCAGCACCGGGTTGAGGCTAAGCCCATCCGCCAGCACCTTCGCCATTTCAAAGCCGAAGGTCATCGCCGTGGTGAAATCCACGTTATCCACGGGGTTATCGAACAGCCCGGCGTGTGTTTCACCCGTATGCCAGACACGTATCCGCCGCGAGAGCGAACCTGGATCCTCCAGCCCGAAGAAGGCCGCGATATTCCGGAGCATCCGCTGTTCCGTCGGAAGTTTGTAATTGCCCGCGACCGCCTGGGCGATCATATCGTTTTCTTCCGGCTTGATGGCTACATCGTGCGTGGCAAGTGCCAGGGTGCGCAGCCATTCCGAAAGGAACGTGCGGTTTTCATGCTTGTCCTCCAGCATCAGCGGGTTGAACCCGGAATTGCCCGAAGGCTCGATCATGCTGTATTTCCCGCCCAGCGCACGGATGAAGATTTCCGCGCCGCGATCCTTATCGAAGAAGAACATCCTGCAATCGTATTTCTGCGCCTGCGCCATCAGGAAGTTCATCATGACGGTTTTACCGGAACCCGTCGGCCCGATAATCATGCTATGGCCTACATCGCGCACATGGAAGTTGAAATAATAGGGTGTGCCGGAGGTAGTATCCAGCACGGTCAGTGCTTTGCCCCAGTGGTTGCGATCTTTTTTTCCGACAGGATAATTATGGAAGGAAGCGAACCCGGCGAAATTCATCGTACTGATGCGCACCGCGCGGGAGAGATATTCTGTATTCGCCGGCAGCATCCCCCAGTAGGAGGGCTGGAGGTTAAGCTGCTCCCGGTAAGGATTAATGCCCATATTCACGAATTC
>JAHFPR010000084.1 GCA_023269645.1 Alphaproteobacteria bacterium
CAACTTTTTCATCTCTCTCAAAGGCGGGGATTATTCCACACTGAAAGCCGCAAAAGATGCGGGCGCACCAGTGGTCGCCTACGGGCTGTTCATCAATCAGGTGCTAAATTTCCTGATCGTCGCGTTAGCCGTGTTCATGCTGGTGAAACAGGTGAATCGCCTGAAAAAAGCGCAAGAAAAAGCCACTGAATCCGCCCCACCCACCCCCACGTCCACAGAAGTGTTGCTGGCGGAAATCCGCGATGTGTTGAAAGCAAAGAAGTAGCTGCGCAGCTTTACATTCCTCCCCCGCGCAGCTAGGATACGCCTCTTGGTGTCATCCTGAACGCAGTGAAGGATCTCCCGCCGCATGAGATCCTTCGCCTTCGGCTCAGGATGACAGGAAATATATGAGCGACCTTAAAACACGGATTCACGAAATCGGCGCGCGGGCGAAGGCGGCGGCGGGGCAGCTTGCCGTGGCCTCCACTGCATCCAAGAACGCCGCGCTTGTCGCTATGGCGAAAGCCATCCGTGCGAATGAATCCGCGATACTGGCCGCCAATGCGAAAGATATGGCAGAGGCAAAAGCGGCGGGCATTTCCGGCGCGATGCTGGATAGGCTGGAATTGAATGAAAAGCGCGTGGAAGCGATGGCGAAGGGCGTGGAGGAAATCGCGCTGCTGCCCGATCCGGTGGGGCGTGAGCTTGCCCGCTGGAAGCGCAAGGAAAATGGGCTGGATATTGCGCGCGTGGCGGTTCCGCTGGGGGTTATCGGCATCATTTATGAATCCCGCCCGAACGTCACCGCCGACGCAGGCGCGCTGTGCCTGAAAGCCGGGAATGCGGCGATTTTGCGTGGCGGAAGCGAGAGTTTCCATTCCTCCTCCGCTATTCTGGAGTGCCTGCAAGCCGGGCTAAAATCCGCTGGGCTGCCTGCGCACACCATTCAGTCCATTCCCACGAAAGACCGTGCCGCCGTGGGCGAAATGCTGAAGCTCTCGGAGTATATTGATGTCATCATCCCGCGCGGCGGCAAGGGGTTGATAAAGCGTGTCATCGAGGAAAGCCGCATCCCCACGCTGCAGCATCTCGATGGCAACTGCCACACCTATATCCACACGGATGCCGCCCCGGAAAAGGCGGTGAACATCACCCTGAACGCAAAAATGCGCCGCACCGGCGTTTGCGGCGCGACAGAATCACTGGTGCTGGATGAGGCCGTGGTGGATAAGCTGCTACCCCGCATCGCCGATACGCTCATCGCGGCAGGCTGCGAAATGCGCGGGGACGAACGCGCGCGCAAGGCCGACCCGCGCCTGAATCAGGCCACGCGCGAGGATTTTATCACCGAATATCTGGATGCGATTCTCTCGGTGAAGGTGGTGAAGAATGTGGAGGAGGCGATCACCTTCATCAACGCACACGGCTCCGGACACACCGATGCCATCATCACGGAAAACGCGGCAGCGGCAGAAAAATTCCTGAACGAAATCGGCAGTGCCATCGCCATGCATAACACCTCCACCCAGTTCGCAGACGGCGGGGAATTCGGCATGGGCGCGGAAATCGGCATCGCCACGGGCAAACTCCACGCGCGCGGCCCGGTGGGGGTGGAACAGCTCTGCACCTTCAAATACGTAGTGCGCAGCGTGGGCAGCGTACGGGCGTAGTCACTCAGGGCTGTTCGTTCCCCCTGCCTCTCCTGTGTACGGGAGAGGCAAAAAACGGGAAATCCCTGCCCCAATCGGGCATTGTCTAATAAAGGTAGATTTTCTCACCTTGTCATGCCGTGCCTGTCACGGCATCCGGCGCAATGCCAGGGATTGCTGAAAGCAATCCTGCCAGACCCCGTCATAAAGACGGGGTGACAGTGCAGTGTATCTATCTTTATTAGACAGTGCCCATTAAGCACTGTTGCAATCCGGCGAATAATCCATTACTTAGTCCTCCTCAAAAAGGAACTCCTCATGAAATTTTTTGTTGATACTGCGGAAGTGAAAGAGATTGAGGAACTGGCCGCCATCGGGCTGCTGGATGGTGTCACCACCAACCCATCGCTCATTCTGAAATCCGGGCGGGATTTCAAAGAGGTGGTGAAGGAAATTTGCGCATTGCTTCCAGGCAAGCCGGTAAGCGCGGAAGTCACCGCGATGGATTGCCCCACCATATTGCAACAGGCCGCGAAGCTCTCGAAAATTGCGGATAACGTGGTCATCAAGCTGCCACTGACGATGGAAGGCCTGAAAGCCTGCAAGAAACTCACCGGCGATGGCATCAAAACCAACGTGACGCTGTGTTTCTCGGTTTCCCAGGCACTGCTGGCGGCGAAAGCAGGTGCGACCTATATATCCCCGTTCGTCGGGCGGCACGATGATGTAAGCCAGGACGGCATGGCACTGATTGAAGACATCGTGCAGATGTACGGCAACTATCCCGATCTGCATACGCAGGTGCTGGTGGCCTCCGTGCGCCACCCGATCCACGTGGTGCAGGCGGCACTCATCGGTGCGAACGTGTGCACCATCCCCCCGAAAATCATCCACCAGCTCGTGAAAAACCCGCTCACCGATCTGGGGCTGGAAGCGTTTACGAAAGACTGGGCAAAAACGGGGCAGGTGATTTAGGGAGTGCAAGGAGCAAGTGCAGATGGCAAGTCAGCTTACTTGCACTTGCCACTTACACCGGCCACTGCGCGGAGCGCGGAAACCACCGCGCCCTCAATCGTTGCTGGCAAGCCGGTATCCGTATAATCCCCGGCGAGGAACAGGTTAGCGCAGGTCGTGCGCGTTCCCGGCCTGCGCGTGAGATTTTCCGGTGTGCAGGCGAAGGTCGCGCGCTTCTCCTTGATGACGCGGTAGGGGGGAATGTCATCCTGAGCCAAAGGCGAAGGATCTCCCACCGCGTGAGATCCTTCACTTCGTTCAGGATGACAGACTTGCCGCACCTCTCCCCATATTTTCGCCGCGATTGCTTCGTCCTCCTCCTCCGCGAGCGCATAAGCCGCGCTGGTGGTGGCGGAAATCAGCCCCTCGCGGAAAAACAGAAAATGCGCCGCGCCGCCGATGATACCTAGCACGTCATGCCCTGAGTTCACGCAGCGAACTCTAGGGGCATCCATGCCTGCTTCACGATGGATCGCCCTAGAATCACTACGTGATTCAGGCGATGACACCGCAAAATGCACATTCACAATGGGCGCGTAATCCTGCGGCACTTCCAGCCCCGGCAGCAGCATAGTCGCCACGTGGGGAGGAGTCGCCAGAATCACTGTATCGCCCGACGCAACCATAATATCGCCCTCGGCGGTACGCAGCGTGGTGACGCGGCCACCTTCTATCACCATCGCCCGGATGCGGCGGGAAAACTGCAGCTCCCCGCCGCGCGCGCGGATAGCTTCCACCATCGGGGCGATCAGCGCATCATTCCAGCTTTGCTTCGGAACAAATGCCGCCATGCCCTCCCTCTCCGCGCGCCACAGCAGCCCCAGCACCCGGCGGAATGAAGCCGCTGAAGCCCGCGCCGCCGGAGTGTTCAGGATGCTCACCGCGAGCGGCTCCCACAGGCGGATATATCGGTTATCCTCCGCCGGGAAGCAGGAGGCCACCGTCGCATTTCGCCCGGCAAGCAATAGCTTCACCAGCCCCATGCCCCCACCGCCGCCCGGCACGGAAGCCATGATCTTCCCGAATCCGCCGCTGGGTGGCAACCGCCACCTCTCGCCGTCGCGGAGGTCGCAGAACGGCAGGCCGTCCTCCAGCTTCCAGAAACGGTCTTCGCCTTCCAGCAGCCGGATGAGCCGCATCGCCTCCCGGTTCGCGCCCAGCAGCAGGTGGCTGCCGTTATCTATTTCCCGCCCCAGCACCGCATCGTGGAAAGAGCGGCAGCGCCCGCCCGCATTTGGAGAAGTCTCGTATATCCGCACCGCGCGCCCCTCGCGCGCAAGGAACACGCCTGCCGCCAGCCTCGCCACGCCCGCTCCGATGATGTGCACCGTTCCGGCCTGCATTTTTATCCCAGCATCCAATTGCTTTTATTCCTGTTTTCGTATAATGTTATTATACTGGCGATGGCGTGAGCAACGCCAGTTTTTTATAAAGGGGAATACGAGTGGATTCTGAGAACCGCACCTTCAGGTCGCCGCGCGAGCGTCGGCTGACCGAGCAATTGCTGCTTTACTGGAACACCAAGCGCGGCGAAAGGAAATACCCCGCGATGCCGGAAATCAAGCCGGAGGAAATCCCGGAACTGTGGCCAAAATGCTTTCTGGTGGCGGTGAAGGCAACGGAAGGAAAGCCCGAACACAACTATACCTATATCGGCACTATCGTCAGCGCGATGTTCGGCGGCGATTATGCGAGCGCGTCCGTGCTGCCGCTGGCCGATAATCTCGCACCGCAATATTATATGGTGATGCAGGCGCAGAAACCGATGGTGCAGGAAACACAATTCACCAACCTGCGTGGACAGGAGGTGAAATACCGCCAGATTCTCCTGCCGCTGGGGTCGGATGGAACCGCCGTGGATTATGTACTGGGCGGCATCAGCTCCAACCTTACTTCGTAACTGCCTCCTCCACCGCTTGCGGGGGAGGAGGATTTCGTTGGCGAATGCAATGAGCTTACGAAATCCGGAGGGGGTGTATTGGGAGAACAGGATAACAAGAGCACACCCCCTCCGCAAATCCGGCCAGCAAGCTGGCTCGGATTTACTACCTCCCCCGCAAGCGGGGGAGGATGGCCATTGGTAAAAAGGAACTATCCTCTATGATTTTTGAAGAAAAGCGGCACATCCCGGAGCAGATGGTCACCTATTGGAACCGCCTGCGCGGAACCCGGAAATGGCCTGCGGCGCAGAACGTCCGCGCCGTGGACGCACCGGAAATCTGGGACGATCTTTTCATCGTGCGCATCCGGGTGGAGGAAGGTGCTCCAAAATTCGATTATATCTTCCAGGGCAAGAATATCCTGGCTGCTTCAGCAACGGGATACTCGCGCTGCGGGAAGGGCTGAACGAGAAATTCCGGGAAGTATACGAAACAAAAAACTACCTGCAGGACGAACGCATCTACACCAACCGCAACGGTGTGCGCATCAAATACCGCCAGATCATCCTGCCGCTGGGAGCAGACGATGAAACCGTGGATCACCTCCTCTGCGGTATGCGCCACTCGGCGGAGAGCGGCAGGATGATGTAGTGGGTTAACACCCCCTTCAAGCCCAACTTCCCCTCTCCCGTGTGCGGGAGGGAAACAGAACGGAACAGACTTCCCCCATCAAGGCACTGTCTAATAAAGATAGATACACGCACTGTCACCCCGTCTTTATGACGGGGTCTGGCAGGATTGCTTTCAGCAATCCCTGGCATTGCGCCGGATGCCGTGACAGGCACGGCATGACAAGGTGGCTTTATTAGACAATGCCCCCATCAAAATTCCCCCTTGCAATCCCTGCTGTCTTCTGGCATCTTCCGCGCCGCGCGGGTCTGACCTTGCCAAAGTTCAGATTTTACAAATAGATACAACCAGTTACTCACTCCATTCATTGAAGGAATCATGTATGCGTATTGATGCGATTGCAATTGGCAAAAACCCGCCGGAAGATATTAATGTCATCATTGAAGTGCCCATCGGCGGCGAGCCTATCAAATACGAAATGGACAAAGCCTCCGGTGCGCTGATGGTGGATCGCATCCTCTACACCTCCATGCGCTATCCCGGCAATTACGGGTTTGTTCCGCACACGCTTTCCGAGGACGGCGATCCGCTGGATGTCATCATTTGCAACACCCGTGCGATTGTGCCCGGAGCCTGCATGAACTGCCGCCCCATCGGGGTATTGTTCATGGAGGATGAAGCCGGCGGGGATGAAAAAATCCTGGCCGTGCCCTCCGCCAAAATCAGCCGTCGTTATGAAAATGTGAAGAACCATAGCGATATGCCAGAAATTACGACCCAGCAGATCCAGCATTTCTTCGAGCACTATAAAGACCTCGAAAAGGGCAAATGGGTGAAGGTGGTGCGATGGGGTGATGCGGCGGAGGCGCGCAAGGTCATACAGGAAGCGATTGAACGCGCGCATACGAAAAAACAATAGGTGAAACTTCCGCCGCGATAGGTTATAGCTATCTTCTTTCACGAGGTTTGGCCGTTGGCATCAATAGCGGCGTTTGGTAAATATTCTAGGAAAAACAAAGGGCAGGAGTACCATGAACCACATCGCGCAGTATGTTATCGGTTGCGGAGTAATCGCCATTATCTACGGCCTGCTTATCATCCAGGGCATCATGAAGGTCGGAACCGGCACGAAGAAAATGCAGGAAATGGCGGAGGCGATCCAGGAAGGTGCGAATGCTTACCTCAATCGGCAATATAAAGTCATCGGCATGGTGGGTGCGGTAATTTTCCTGTTGCTCGGAGTAAAACTCGGCTGGTTCGTGGGCATCGGCTTCCTCATCGGCGCGACACTCTCCGGCCTCGCCGGATATATCGGCATGAATGTTTCGGTGCGCGCGAACGTGCGCACGGCGGAAGCGGCGCGCACGGGCGGCATCAACAGCGCGCTCAACGTGGCGTTCAAATCCGGTGCGGTCACGGGGCTGCTGGTTGTAGGCCTCGGCATTCTTGGTGTTACCGGCTATTATATGTATTTAGGGCACGTGCTCGATACCACCCAGCCGGAACAGATGCGCAAGCTGCTGGAGGCACTGGTGGCACTTTCCTTCGGCGCGTCGCTGATTTCGATTTTCGCTCGGCTCGGCGGCGGCATTTTCACCAAGGGTGCGGATGTCGGCGCGGATCTCACGGGTAAAATCGAAGCCGGGATGGACGAGGATGACCCCCGCAACCCGGCGGTGATCGCGGATAACGTGGGCGACAACGTGGGCGATTGCGCCGGCATGGCCGCCGATTTATTTGAAACCTACGCGGTGACGATGGTCGCCTCCATGCTGCTTGCCGCCATTTTCTTCACCGGCGAAATGCAGACCAAAATGATGCTGTTCCCGCTCGGCATCGGGGGGATGTGCATCCTCACCTCCATCGTGGGCACGTTCTTCGTGAAGCTCAAGAAGGGCAGCGAAAACATCATGGGCGCACTCTATCGCGGCCTGCTGGTGACGGGGGCACTTTCCGCCATTGCCATCTATTTCTTCACGCGGGATTTCCTGGGTTTCGCCACGCTGTTCAACGCGGGCGGGCATCAGTTCACCGGGCAGGATCTTTTCAAATGCTCCATCACCGGGCTGGTGATTACCGGGCTGCTCGTCTGGATCACGGAATACTACACCTCCACCGCCTATAAGCCGGTGCGTTCGGTAGCGAAAGCCTCCACCACGGGGCACGCCACAAACGTGATTCAGGGGCTGGCCGTTTCGATGGAAGCGACTGCGCTGCCGGTGCTGGTCATCTGCGCGGGCATTCTCACCGCATACCTGCTCGCGGGCGTGTTCGGCATTGCGATTGCGGCTACCACCATGCTGGCACTCGCCGGGATGATCGTGGCACTGGACGCTTACGGGCCGGTAACGGATAACGCGGGCGGCATTGCGGAAGCAGCGGGATTGCCTGCCAATGTGCGCAAAATCACGGACGCGCTTGACGCGGTCGGCAACACCACCAAAGCAGTGACGAAGGGTTACGCTATCGGCTCCGCTGGCCTCGCGGCACTGGTGTTATTCGCAGCATACACCGAAGACCTCAAGCATTATTTCCCTGACCTGCACATCACCTTCTCGCTGCAGGATCCGTATGTGATCGTGGGGCTGTTCATCGGCGGGCTGCTGCCGTATCTGTTCGGCGCGATGGGCATGATGGCGGTCGGGCGCGCGGCGGGCGCAGTAGTGGTGGAAGTGCGCCGCCAGTTCAAGGAAATCAAGGGCATCATGACCGGCAAGGCGCGTCCGGAATACGCCAAATGCGTGGATATGCTGACGAAGGCGGCCATCAAGGAGATGATCCTGCCCTCGCTGCTTCCGGTTGCCACGCCCATCGTGCTGTATTTCATCATCTCGGCCATCGGCGGCCCGGCGGCGGGGTTCACGGCGGTCGGAGCACTGCTGGTTGGCATCATCGTGACGGGGCTGTTCGTGGCGATTTCCATGACCTCCGGCGGCGGCGCGTGGGATAACGCCAAGAAATACATCGAGGAAGGCAATTACGGCGGCAAGGGTTCGGATGCCCACAAGGCCGCCATCACCGGCGACACCATCGGCGATCCCTACAAGGATACCGCCGGCCCGGCAGTCAACCCGATGATCAAGATTGCCAACATCGTGGCGATCCTGCTGCTGGCACTGCTGGCGAAGTAGCTTTTAAGGATGTAAGGGTACAAGGATGTAAGGGTGTAAGTGATTTTCATGCCCTTCCCTTAAATCCTTGCACCCTTAACCCCTTATCACTTTCCTTGCTTTTCAGCACGTTCCGTGCTAAACTTCCAGCATG
>JAHFPR010000246.1 GCA_023269645.1 Alphaproteobacteria bacterium
TTGTCGGGCTTCTTTCGCTTGTACCGTTCCGCAGCCGGTTTGATGTCCATCTGGAAATCCGCCCCCCACTCCAGCCAGGCGTAGATCGGCGCCATTACCAGAATCCACGGCGCGTTGAAGTGCGTTTCCATCCAGCGGTAGATTTTCCCCGCCTTCGCGTCCCGCGCTTCAACATCAGAAGATTTAGATGGGTCGTTAATAAGGGGTATCACCGGGACACCACCACCCTTCCCCTGGGGTGATATGGGGGGAATATCACCGATGATAGGGGGGTCTATCTCCCCTGCGTGGGGGGTGTCCTCCTGCCCTGCCAAATCCATTTCACCCTGCTGGCCTGGAGCATCGAACAGGATGCGGTATTCGTTGCTGGTCTGGCTGCCATCCTCGCGGAAGCGCGGGCGCACCTCCACATAGCCGCACTCTTTGAGCTTGGCGATGGCGCGGCGCACCGAAACCTGCTCCACGTTGGCCTTATGTGCGATGGTATCCACCGAGGGGAAGCACCAGCCGGAGGTGTCGCCATAAAGCCCCAGCGCGTTCAGCACCATGAAATCGGCGCGCGTGAGCCGCGTGTCGCCCAGGGCGCGGGCGGGAATGATGCAGAAACGGGCGTTCGTCATGCGAGAGCCTCCGGCAAAGCGTTATGCTCCACAAAATCCAGCTTTCGCCCTGCGGCTTTCTTTCCTGTAGATAGAGAAATATTGCCAGGTTTATCCTGCCAAATATGGAATCTTTTTTTTGCGTCCTTGCCTATGATGGGGCGGAATTCTTCAGCGACTTCCTGCCCTATAGGAAGCCAATCACCCCACTGCTTGAAGAAGAACGGCACCTCCGCAGCGATGCACTGATCGCGTAGCAACTGCGCCCACTCCGGGTGCATCGGGCGCGCACCGTGGCCAGATTCTCCGCCAACGATCACCCAATCCAGGGAGGTTTCGTAAGGCTCGTAGCAGCTACATCCCGCTCCCTCGAAAATCAGGCAGGTGCTATCGTGGAGGTAAACCGATATATCCACCAACCCTAAGAGCGGCTCCATCGAAAGCCCACGCCATGCGGCGGGAGTATCGAGTAGCTTTGGGATGTCACGATCCGCCTCCTGCTGGTTCACCACCGAGATCATCAGGCCAACATGAGGGAAGGCACCCGGCCAATCGGCAGGCAACATCTTTTCCGCGTTGCCGATGCGCTTGGTAAGCAGCAGCCAGCGGAGTTGCGGAGTTTCACGGATAAGCTGCCACAGGTCAGTGCGCCACGCTTTGGGCACCTCGTTATCGAACACGTCCGCCATACTCGCGCAGAACACGCGCGGGCGCTTGCCGGTGCGCTCGGCCTCGGCGTTCCACCGGCGCGGGATGTTCCAATATTGCGGGCTGGTGCGGCGGCGTGGCACACCCGCGCCCCAATGATCGCCTCCGGTGCGCTTGTCCAGTGCCTCGGCATAGCAGTGATCACAGCCTGGTGAAACCTTGCTGCACCCCCACCACGGATTAAAGGTGTGATCCGTCCACTCAATCTTGCTGTTTTCGCTCACTTTCCACCCCGCAGCGTTTCGAGGGCGATCTGCACCAGCACTAGCACCAGCGCCGCGGCGAAGAACACCACGGCCAGCACGATGGCGCTGAACACTGGCAACCACACAGGCATCAGCAGGTATGTCCACGGCCAGGCCGGAATGGTGCCATCCAGCCGCAGCCCCACCACCAGCGCCACATACGCCACCAGCAACGCCATCAGCGCCGCGCTGTTTCTCTGCTTGTTATTCGGCTGATTTCGCATGGGTTTCCTCCGTTTTTTTGTTACTGAAAATCAGGTAATCGTTTTCCGCACGCCGCTCAAAAAGGTCGGCAATTTTTCTGGAAAACAAAAAAGGTGTGGCAACATGCCCTGACATGATCTCCGCTCCGGGCTTGGTGAAGATGTCGCATTGTGCGCCGTGTACGTTCATGCCGCATTCCTCATGATGCCAGCCCTCGGCGATGAGGTTTTTTATTAAGGTTTCACGATTCATGGCCGTTCTCCTTGTTTGCAATTTCCAAAAGCACATCCGCGTGGCACGGCTCATCGAGCGCACACCAGCAAGCGAGGTTCTTTCCGCGAAGATGTTCCTGGATATTTGAGATGGCAGAGGCGGATAGGTTCATCGCCTGCTTGTGGAAAGCATCCACCGCACCCTTTGGCGTGAGCCGGTCGCACCGTGCCGTATCCTTCCCACCGAAAGTTAATAAGATTTCACCCACCTTGAAGGGGTTGCCCCATTGCGTGGAACGATCCACCTTCACGGTATTTTCCGGCATCCGCCAGCCGTGTTTGCGGGAAAGCTGTATCCGCTGCGGTTTCATGCGCTCCTCCCGATTTCCCATTGTTCGCTGCCGAGCAATGGCCGAAGCTCCACCTTCGTGTTGCCGCATTTCCATGTTTCATACCGGCAGAAGATTTTGTCCCTGCACAGCTTATATCC
>JAHFPR010000085.1 GCA_023269645.1 Alphaproteobacteria bacterium
GATATGCGAACGGAAGCGCGTCCACGTGGCCGAGCGGAAATCGCGGATGCCGGAGGCGATGCTGCTTTCCGCTATCCGGCAGATTCATGCCCCGCGTGGCTTTGCAGAGGTGCTTGGCCAGAAGGTGCGCGCGGGCGGCGTGGCACTGATTGCGGAGATCAAGAGGGCTTCGCCCTCTAGGGGGCTTATCCGTGCGGATTTCGATGTGGCGGCACTTGCGGCGGCATATCAGGCGGGGGGTGCAACGTGCCTTTCCGTGCTCACCGACGAACCTTATTTTCAGGGAGATGATAAATATGTCGGCGAGGCGCGGAAGGCGGCGCATCTGCCCGTGCTGCGCAAGGATTTTATCGTGGATATGTATCAGGTGCTCGAATCCCGCGCGCTGGGGGCGGATTGCATACTGCTGATTATGGCGGCCATTGATGACGGCTTCGCGCGGGAAGCCGGAGCGGCGGCGCGCGAACTCGGCATGGATGTGCTGGTGGAAGTGCATGATGAAAAGGAACTGGAGCGCGCGCTGAAACTGCAGACGAAACTCCTTGGTGTCAACAACCGGAACCTCAAGACCATGCAGGTGGATCTGGCCACGGCAGAGCGGCTGGCTGCGCGCATCCCGGAGGGGCATCTGCGTGTGTGCGAAAGCGGCATCGCCACGGCGCAGGACATCGCGCGGATGCGGAAATCCGGCTTCCACAGCTTCCTCGTCGGCGAATCGCTGATGCGGCGGCAGGATGTGGAACAGGCGACGCGGGCATTGCTGGGATAGGCTCCCTCACCGCCATCCGTCGTTATTGAAGCTGTCATTCCAGCGAAGGCTGGAATGACACTGAATTTTTGGTTTGCAGGAAACGGATAGGTGATAAGATAAGCTGCGACCTATTTTAATCCGCCGATTGCTTTTAGGAATGGTTCCGGTATAGTTTTCTTTTCATATGCTGGAAAAGGGGGTTTCATGCATAAACGTATTATCGCTATTCTGCTCAGCACTGTTTTCTCCGCCGGATTTTCGCCTGTGGTGGCGCGCGCTGCGGACTTTCCTTTGAAAAAACCTTCCAGTGTGCAGCCATCCGCCAACCCGGCGGAGAAAGCAAAGCTGGAACGTGCGCTGGCCGAAATTCGCGCAGGCCATTATGCAAAAGCCCAGGCCATTTACCAGAGTGTGCTGATGGATAACTCCTCGCCCCAGTTGCGCGCGAACGTCACACGCGCGCTGGCCAATGTGGATGCGCTGCTGCGCCTTCCGGCGGGCGAGGAGATGGTTGCGCCCGTGGCGCAGGAAATTACCGCGCCGCAGCCTGTGCCAGCAATCGCGCAGCTTGCCGCTGAACCGATGCCCGGCGAGGCGGTGCATCTTTCCACGCCGCTTCAGACATCCACGCCGCTTCAGGCGGGCACTATTTCCACGCTCCGCCCGCCCGCGATTCCCGCGCCACCCACGGCGGATATGGAGAGCCTGCGCCATGCCATGATGTCTGAGCCGATGAACCTTGACCGCTATTTCGCCTTCGCCCAGAAAGCGCAGGCCGAGGGCAGGGTGAAAGAAGCGGAACTCACCTATATCAGTATGCTGGAGCTTGATCCGAAGCTCGACCGCATCCGGCTGGAACTCGCCGCGCTTTACGTGCAAAGTGGAGAATTCGCCAAAGCGAAGCCGCTGCTACAGGAGGCACTCTCGCATAACCCGCCCGTGAATGTTCGCAAGAACATCGAATCGCTGCTTGCGAGCATCAGGCAGGCGATGCGCAAGAACATCGTGGAGCGCACGGCCAGCCTTGGCTTCAATTACGATTCCAACGCCAATTCTGCCTCCAGCTCGGATGCGATTTCCGTGTTCGATCAAACGGTGGATCTTCCGGACGGCGCGCGGAGCAGCGATGACGGACAGCTTTTCGCCAGTGCCAGCATCGCCCACACCTACCGCTTTGATAAAAGCGCATCCATGCCGGATGTCGCCTCGCGGTGGTACAGCACTGGCACGGCATATAAGGCGGATCAGGATCAGTTGCCCAGCCTCAATCTTACGGTTTTTTCCGTGCGCACCGGGCCGGTGTTCGATATTGCGGCGTATAAAACCACAGTCGGGATTGTGGGTGGATATAACTACGTGGCACTGGGCGGAACGGATTACCTGAACGATATTTCGTTCGAGACGAATATGAACCATGCAGTCAACCAGAAGCTCTCGCTGCAATTTGCATCCCTCTCGGAAGGGCGCAGGTTCAACAACTCCCCCGCTTCCTCCACACTCACCGACCGCAACGGCAATGCCTGGCAGGAAACTTTCGGCGCAACCTACGTGCTGGATGATCGCAACGTGGTGAATGGCCAGCTTATTTTCCGGCAGGAGAATACGCGGGTGGCGTGGCTCAGCAATAACGCGCTGGGTGCTTCGGCGGGCTATACGCACGGCTTTGAAGATGACATTTTCGGCAATGTCACCGGCAGCTACAGGGATGCCGAATATAGCGGCCCGGATCCGCTTATCAGTGCTATCACCACGCGGGAAGACAAGGAATCCGTGATCGGTGTGACCGTGGGCAAGAATTTCTCGGATTTCATCATGGGAACGGTCGGCTACCAATACCGCAACGTGGATTCCAATTTGCAGAACTATAATTATGATAACCACCGCATCGCAAGCAGCGTGGGGGTGAAGTTTTGATTGGATGCTCGCAGCATGAGTGCCAAGGAAAGGAGAATATACCATGCCCAGGAAAAAACTGCCGACATTCAAGGATCCTGAAAAGGAGCAGGAATTCTGGGCAAGCCATGATTCCACCGACTATGTTGACTGGAGCAAAGCCAGGCATATCCGATTTCCGAACCTCAAGCCATCCACAAAAACCATTTCCCTTCGCCTGCCACAAGGCCTGCTGGAGGATATTAAAATCATGGCGAACAGGCAGGATGTTCCGTATCAATCCTTGATTAAAATTCTTCTGGCCAGAGCGGTGGAAGGAGAGAACAGGACATCGCGGTAGCGTAGAATTATATCCTCGTTGAAAGCCAGATGGCGAGGCGGCTGGCGTTTTTGATGGCTCCGGTGAGCGCGGGGTAGGCGGGGGCGGATTTCGCGCCGTGCGCCAGCCCGGTAGCGCGATGTTCCAGTTCTTCCGCGCGGAATTTTGTGATGGAAGCCTTCAGTTCCGGTTCTTCCTCTCCCAGTTTTTCAAGCTGCCCGGTGTAATGCGCATCAATCACTTCCTCCACCGCGACAGTGCAGGCCATCGCGGCTTTTTCGCCAAGCAGTGCCGTTCCCGCACCGAGCAGAAAACCGGCGATATGCCACACGGGTTGCAGCGCGGTGGGGCGCACACCGCGTTCCGCGATCATGCGGTTGAAGGCCTGCAGATGCACTTCCTCCTGCTCCGCCATTTGCCGGATGACAGGCGCGCTCGCCTTGTTTTTCAGCACGGCGAGTTGCCCCGCGTAAATCCGCTTTGCGCCGTATTCCCCCGCCTGGTTCACGCGAATCATCCGCGCGGTTTCTTCGTGCGGTGAAGGATCGCCGGGGAGGGGATTATTTCGCATGATGCCTCTCCTCTCTGGCAAGGTTACACGTGATCTTCAGCGTCACCAGCGTCGCGCCCAGCGCATAGAGCGCGTTATATCCGGCCATTGAGAGTTTCAGAAACACGAATTGTGGCTGATCGCAGCGCGCCGTGGGGGCGTGCATCAGCATTGCGCGGAGCTGCTCGATGGAATCCGCTGCACCTGTGCCGCTGCAGCTTTCCAGCCCCAGCAGGTTCGCCGCCCAAGGCCACCAGGATTTCTCCTGCCACCAGTGCCACTCCACCCCGGCATGGAACGCGGCGATGCCGCCATCTGCCAGGAACAGTGCCGCCGAAAGCAGCGTGAGCAACTTCAGCGCATGGGGGCATTTCCTGCCGAGGAGAAGGTACAACACTGCCAGCCCCATCACGATGCTGTAAGGAATGCGCTGGAGAATGCACAAATGGCAGGGATGCAGATTAAAGCCATATTGTGAGAGCAATGCCCCGGCCAGCGGTGTTGCGGCCATCAGTAGCAGCATTACAGGAATGCAGGTTTCCGGCTTGCTGAATGGACAGGATGAAGTATTCATAATCCCACACACGCGAGTAGAAAATTATAGGTAGAAAATTGGCCAGGCCGGGGAGATGTCCGGCCTGGCGGCAATTTACTGCGTAATCTTCTTCCACAGCCCGCGAAGACGCGAAGAATCCTTATTCGCATCATCACCCTCACCGGAATTTTCAGGCCGGTGTGTGTGCGTATGCGCGACATCGTTGGCGGGAGAATCGGAGGGGAAATCTCCGCCTTCACCCCCAGCTCTGGCCGCCGGATGTTCTCCCTGCGGTACGCGCTGACCCTGCGGACGATCCCCCTGTCCGCGGTAGCCGCCGCCCTGTTGATTCCTTCCGCCGCCGCGACGCTTGCCACGGTTGCGATCTCCGCGATCCCGCTGGCCGCCGCGCTGGGAGGCCGTTGGCATCACATCCTGATTGCGTTCGGGCTGTGGCAGGCTATCATCTT
The DNA here is from genome assembly GCA_023269645.1 of Alphaproteobacteria bacterium. Taxonomy (GTDB): domain Bacteria; phylum Pseudomonadota; class Alphaproteobacteria; order Rickettsiales; family UBA8987; genus JAHFPR01. Next base: position 4,519 of record JAHFPR010000085.1, read on the forward strand.
CCCAGTTATCCGCCGCGCTTCCGGCTTCCACGGGTACGGCCATCGCCGCTGCCGGGATAGGCTCCTCGGTGGCTGCCTGCGTTTCCGGACGCGGGGTGCGATCCTGCCGGTTTTTCCAGTCCGGCCTCCCGCCCTGACGATCACCACGCTCATGCCTTCCACCAGCGCGGCGCGGGTCGCGATCCCGGTTGCGCGGGGTGCGTTCCTGGCGGGGAGCTTCCCCTCCGCGTTCATTACTGCGGCTCTCTCCGCCGCGATTTTCACCGCCGCTTTCAGGTTCTCCGCTGCGTTCAGGCCGTGCCTCACGTTCCTTAGTATCGCCGCGACTATCGCCCCGGTCGCGCTCGAACTCGCCGCGACGACGCTTGTTGCGCAGTGGACGCTGCCGATCAAGCGCATACTCCGCGCCGACGAGGCTGTGATCATGGTCAATCAGCACCTTGACATTGTAGGTTTTTTCGATGGAGGTGATTTCATCCCGCTTGTGGTTCAGCAGGTAGAATGCTGCCTGGATGGAAGCGCGAAGTGCCACCTCGGTCGTCTGATCCTTCGCCGCATCCCCTTCGATGACACGAAGCAGCTTCACTGCCGTGGATTCATCCGAACGCACAACACCCGCGCCGCCGCACGAAGGGCACGTCACCGTGCTGGCTTCCACGATGCTGGAACGCAGCCGCTGGCGCGACATCTCCAGCAGGCCAAACGGGCTGATCCGCCCCACCTGGATGCGTGCGCGATCCGTTTTGAGCGCGCGTTTCAGCGTGGATTCCACCGCGCGCTTGTTGCGCAGCTCGCGCATATCAATGAAGTCAATGACAACCAGCCCCGCGAGATCGCGCAGGCGAAGCTGGCGGGCGATTTCTTCCGCCGCTTCGAGGTTGGTCTTGAGTGCGGTATCCTCAATGCTGCGCTCGCGGGTGGAACGGCCTGAGTTGACATCAATGGAAACCAGTGCCTCGGTCGGCGTGATGACGATTGCCCCGCCGGAAGGCAGGCGCGCTTCGTTATCGTAAAGCTCGTCGAGCTGGGCATCTATGCCATAATGCCGGAAGATGGGCACTGCGCCCTTGTATTGCTTCAGCCGGTGGTGGTTCTCGGTGGTGGTGGCTTCCAGGAAGACCTTGGCCATGTCGTAGCCATCCTGTCCCTGCACCACCACTTCGTCCACATTATCGCGGAACATATCGCGCAGGCAGCGTTTAATGAGGTTGCCCTCTTCATATACCAGTGCCGGGGCGACGGATTTCACCGCTTTCTGGCGGATTTCCTCCCAGCTTTGCAGGAGGTAGTTGAAATCCTGCCGGATTTCCTCCGGCGCGCGTTCGATGCCCGCCGTGCGGATGATCGCGCTCGCGCCTTTCGGCAGATCCATGCCCGCCATCAGTGCCTTGAGCTGCTTGCGCACTTTTATATCCGTGATGCGGCGGGAAACGCCGCCCCCGCGATCCGTGTTCGGCATCAGCACACAGTAGCGTCCGGCGAGCGAAATATAGGTGGTCAGGCTTGCCCCCTTGCTGCCGCGCTCCTCTTTAATCACCTGTACCAGCACGATCTGGTTGCGCTTCAGCACTTCCTGGATTTTGTAGTTGCGGAAAATCTGCGAACGCTGGGAGCGCATTTCCTCTGCATCATCCCCACCGCCGATTTCTTCATGCTCGTGGTGCTTGTCCTCGGAGAGATCATCGTCAGAGCCGCCCTCTGCATTACGGACGCGCCCTTTATCTTCGGATGTGCCGCCGTGGCCGCGATCCTCGCCCCAGCGCCCGCCACGATCCCTGCCGCGCCCGCGACGGCGGCCATGACGGCTTCCGCGCGCATCTTCACCGCCGCGCCCGCCCTGTTCCGCTGCATCAGCAACGGGGGCAGCTTCGGTGGAGGCAGATTCAGATGCTGGCTGCACCAGGCCGAAATCCTCTGCGAAGGCGCGCTCCAGTTCCTCGGCTTTGCGACGCGCTGCTTCATCTATTTCGATTTTACCCTCACCCTCACCTTCTGCTGCAACGGCGGCAGCGGCGCGGCGGGTGCGCACGGGTTTTTCTACGGCACTTTCCATTGGAATTTCCGCATCAGAAGTTTTCGTTTCTGCTCCGGCTTCCTTGGTTTTTGTGGATTTGCGCGGACGGCGCACCGCCGCCGCAGGCTTGCGGGTACGTTTCGGCTTATCCGCTTTTTCCACTTCTGCCGGGTCTACAATGAGGGTGGCCTCGTCCTTATCCCTGGGTGTGCGTGCGGAAACAGTTTTATTCGTGGGTTCATTATCTTCGGGAGATTCTGCCGTGCGGTTTTCACCATCAGCCTCGCCTGAACCTGCGGCTGCTGAACCTGCGGCTGCGCCATTGCTTTCCTCGCCACTGGCGGCATCTTGCGAGGAATCATCCTGTGAAGACGCATCCTGTGACGCATGGCGCGGTTCGCGGGAGGTGCGATCACGCTCTTTCTCCAGCAGTTCGGCGATTTTTTCACGGTCTTCGACGGGGATCTGGTAATAGTCGTAATGGACTTCCGCGAAGGGGAGGAACCCCTGCCTCAGGCCGCCATACTCCACGAACGCCGCCTGGAGCGAAGGCTCCACGCGCGTGATTTTTCCGAGATAGATATTGCCTTTAATCTGCTTTTTGACGGCGGTTTCAAAGTCAAATTCTTCCAGCCGATTGTCCTGCGCCATCACCACGCGAACTTCTTCCGGGTGGACGGCATCGATCAAAATACGTTGTGTCATGCGTCATTATTCCTTGGTTGATTGCGCGCGCGCGGAGCGGCACGAAAACCGCAGCGGCGCACAGGATGTTGTTATTGAATGAAGAAATGGTGCCGGAAATCGGCTCCGTTAGTGCCACAGCACCGCACGCGGGGAGTTGCTGTATCCCGTGATTACTGCCGGTAATTATGGCAAGCCCTGTCATGCGCGGCGTGGTGTTTGGTTATGCGTTTATTGGTTGGTACGTCATCTATTCCGGAGATATTTCGGAATATTCTGGCGAAAAGTGCGCTTTATGCCGTTAAGACACCTCTTTCTGCGCGTTTTAGTATGGCTCCAGAGGAAGCTGTTCTTTCCACTTTTGCAGTATAAGCCACTGTCACCGTAATAGCAACGGGGATTTCATTCCGGAAGTGCAGTGGGGGGAAATGCTATCGCGCGCCTACGAAAATGCCGGCGGCAGTGGATGCCGGAGCCGTGCTGTTGGCCGCCACGCCGATGGCGAAGCCGCCGCCGATATTCTCCGCGCTCGCCCCGAACAGTGCGCTGGAGATGCTGCCTGCGGTAAAGCTCGCGCCGCCCAGGTTGGTGACGGCGATCTGTCCGGTGGTTGCTGCTCCGGAGGGCGCGAATTGCGATGTGCCGCCGTGGAATCCGAAGCGGAACTGGCCGATGGAACCGTCGAAATCCGTAAATGTCCGGTTGGCGATGTTCACGCCTGCGGTGAAACTGCCGGTCTGGAAGGTGCTGGTGGTTCCGGCTGTGGCGAGGGTATTGAATTTTCCCGCCATCACGCCGCTGTAATTCACCGCGCCGATGCTGGTAAGCTGGCCGAGGTTCTGCGTCACCTTTCCTATGACCACCATATCCAGTGAAGCGACGTTCACGGGCGGGTTGGGATTGCTCGTGGTGGGGGTGGGCAGGCTTGCCCCCCATGCGCCCCAATCCACGAAATGGCAGGAGGAACAGTGTGGAGCATTGAACTTGTTCACCTGTTACAGCCCCGCGCTGAGCACGATGGTG
>JAHFPR010000086.1 GCA_023269645.1 Alphaproteobacteria bacterium
GGCATATATCCCCTTGAAGCAAGTAAGATCGTCATCGCCCGAATTGCGAAGCAATTATAGAGCTTGCCCCTGCGAAGGCAGCGGGCGATCCATTCTTCCGGTATGCATGGATTCCCCTATACTTTTTGCTGTGCAAAAAGTCGGGGAATGACGGGATACGTGCTTCAAGGGGATAATTACGCAACCAATGCCTGATCCTGTATAAAAAGGTATAGAAACTATTGCATTTCTATGCCTTTTCTCCTATAATATTTTATGGCTTTTGAATACGATCCAGAGAAAAGTGCTGCGAACAAACGCAAGCACAGCATGAATTTCGAGGAAGCAAAAGCACTGTGGGATGACCCGGAGGTGATAGAGGTTTCCGCCCGCTTTGGTAGTGAAACACGATCCTTAATGATAGGGATCATAGACAGCAAACATTGGACGGCAGTGCTTACGTATCGTAACGGCAACGTCCGCCTGATTTCCATGCGGCGCGCGCGAGAAGAGGAAGTAGATTATTATGAAAGCCACAGACTTTGATAAATTATTTGATGAAGGCCAGGAGGATGTCATGCACCTGCTTGACCTCACCACTACGCGCCACCCCAACCTGGAATCGCGTCGCGTGAACGTGGATTTTCCCTCCTGGATGGTGCATTCCCTGGATAGGGAGGCGCACCGGCTTGGTGTAACCCGTCAATCTCTGATAAAACTCTGGCTGGCGGACAAGCTGGAACATCGGCAATCCGATTAATTCACCACCCATGACCGCACCGCGCTACAACATCCTCACCGCCATTCCCCGCGCGCTGTATCGCCGGGAAGTTTACCGCGATGCCGCGCTCCAGTGGAAAGGCGTGGGGCTGATCTATCTGCTGGTGCTGATCGCGCTGGCCTGCGCGCCCGCGATGGTGCGCTGGCAGGTGATTGTTTCGGAATTTCTGGCCACCGCCCCCGCGCAGTCAACATCCGCCACGCCGGAGGAACGGAAGCACCCTCCCCTGCCCGCCCTGCTGCAGAACATAATCGGGCAAGCCCCGGAGATGACCCTCCATGACGGCGCGCTCACCCTGCCGGAAACAGCGCATCCGCCCGTGATTATCGCCGATCCCGATACCGGAAAACCGCTCATCCTCATTGACACCATCGGCAAGGCCGCGCTTCAGGAGAACCCATCCGCCATTGCGCTGCTTTCCTCCCACGCGCTCACGCTGCGGCTGGGCGGCCAGCCTTACAGCCTCCCCTGGCAGGAACTTATGGAAAGGTTCGATGCGCCGCGCGGGAAGGATGTGGTCATCACCCAGGCCATGCTGACAGCCTGGACGGAAGCAGGAGTCGCAGGCTTGAGCGGCGTTCCGGCGGGGATGTATGTCGGGCTGGTGCTGACGACTTTCGCCGCGCTCGCCCTGCGAATGGTGATGTTCGCCCTCATCGGGCATCTCGTGTGCAGGATGCTGCGGAGGGAACTGTCCTTCCGCGCGCTGATGCGGATGGCCGCGCTGGCCGCCACCCCGGTGGTGCTGTTTTCCGCGCTGGAGCTGCTCTCCGGAAAGCTCATTTTCGCCCACGGCTCGCTTGTCTATTTCCTGATGCAGGGGGCGTATATGTTCTTCGCGGTGGAGTCGGTGAAAAAAGGATGATTGGATGATTGGATGATAGATGATTGGATGAGTGGAAAGTGAGTGGAACAAGAAAGCGGGCTAGGTTCAATCACCATTTGATTTTTCGGTACTATATTGATCTATATTCTTAATTATAGTTCATCGTCATTCCAGCGATCTTATCTTTGGAAAGACTGGCTGGAATGACGGAGTACTTAATTTATATGGTGATTGAACCTAGGAAGCCCGCTTCTTTAGTGGGCGAAGCCCTCAGGATCATCTGCAAAGCCAGAAGGCTTTGCAGGGAGCGAAATAAAAAGCTACTAAAACGCCAGAAGGCCTGTAAGCCGGGTTTTGTACCCTTTCCCACCGGTCTTCGGAGTTTAATCCCCGGAGCCTTGGCGGAATCAGGCGATGACCATTCATCTGGGATGCCGGTTACCCGACACCTCAAGCAACCTACCCGGACGACTGGGCCGGAGCAGCCTGTCCCGCCTTGCGGCGGGCGCGTCATCCCTATTTGGTCTTGCTCCCGGTAAGGTTTGCCGTGCCGTTACCCATTACTGGGAACGCGGTGCGCTCTTACCGCACCTTTTCACCCTTGCTTGAAGGTTCCAGGTTTCAGGAACAGGTTGCAGCAGAAGCTGCCGGAACCTGAAACATCTTCCTGAAACCTTAGCGCGCTTGCGCGCGCCAGCGGTTTGTTTTCTGTGGCACTTTCCCTGGGGTCGCCCCCGCCGGGCGTTACCCGGTACCGTTGCTCCGCAGAGCCCGGACTTTCCTCGGCATTTACATGACGCGGTCATCCGGCCTTCTGACGTTTCAGAACCGTGGAGTATACGGGAAAACAGGAAGAAGTCAAATCAGCTGGCACTGTCTAGGTTCAATCACCATTTAGAATTAAGGAGATTGCAACTCCTTCCCCCTCTATCGTCATTCCAGCGAAAGCTGGAATGTGGATTCACATTTGCAGTGCAACAGTTGGTTGAAGAAAAAGTGACATAAGTTCGCTCTGGATCATCCCGGAAATGCTCGTTTTTAGGCCGCAAATCACCTCGGCCACGACAAAGAGGGAATTGAGCGTGATGCCGATCCGGAAAGCACGGCCAAAATCCGCAAGGGCATGGGAATGGCCGTGGTCATGAGAATGGTTGTGCATAGGTTTCTTATAGATGGAGCGAGCGCAGCCGCAAGCTGTTCATAATCACCGATACGGAGCTGAAGGCCATGGCGGCACTGGCGATGACAGGACTTAGGGTGATGCCGAAAAAGGGATAAAGCGCGCCCGCCGCGATGGGAACACCGAGTCCGTTATAAATGAAGGCGAAGAACAGGTTTTGCCGGATGTTGCGCATGGTGGCGCGGCTTAAATTCCGTGCACGAACAATGCCCATCAGATCGCCCTTGACAAGCGTCACGCCCGCGCTTTCCATCGCCACATCTGCGCCCGTACCCATAGCGATGCCAACTTCCGCCTGCGCCAGCGCGGGAGCATCATTGATGCCATCCCCCGCCATTGCTACCTTGCGGCCTTTGGCCTGAAGTTCACGGATAACTTCGCCCTTGCGCTCCGGCAGCACTTCCGCTTCCACCTCGTCAATACCGAGTTTTTTAGCAACCGCCAGCGCGGTGGTTCTGCTATCGCCCGTGAGCATGACGATGCGCAGTCCCGACGCTTTCAGCAGCCGCAAGGCTTCCGGCGTGGTTTCCTTGATCGGGTCGGCGACCGTCACCAGCCCGGCGGCTTTGCCGTCTACGGCAACGAACATGGCCGTATGCCCTTGCGCGCGGCAGGTTTCGGCCTGGGTTTTCAGTGCCTCCGCAGCAATCCCCAGCGATTCCAGCAATGCCGCATTGCCGAGTGCTACCATGCGGCCTTCCACTGTTCCGGTCACGCCTTTTCCCGTGAGGGATTGGAAATTTTTTACCTCGGAAAGTACCATCTTTCTTTCCTCCGCGCCACGCACGATGGCCGCCGCCAGCGGGTGTTCACTGCCGCGCTCCAGGCTGGCGGCAAGGCGGAGGATGGTGGTTTCATCGTCGCCGATTACCTCCATCAGTTTCGGCTTGCCTTCGGTAAGCGTACCGGTTTTATCAACAATGAGCGTATCCACTTTCTCCAGCGTTTCCAACGCCTCAGCGTTCTTGATGAGCACCCCGGCGCGCGCGCCGCGCCCCGTGCCCGCCATGATGGACATCGGCGTGGCAAGCCCCAGGGCGCAGGGGCAGGCGATGATAAGCACTGCCACAGCATTCACCAGCGCGTAGGCGATTTTCGGCTCCGGCCCGTACATCCACCAGAGTGCAGCGGTAACAAGCGCGATCAGTATCACCAGCGGCACGAAATAGCCCGCCACCTTATCCGCCAGCCGCTGGATAGGCGCGCGGGTGCGTTGTGCTTTGGATACCATCTCCACAATCTGCGCGAGCATGGTTTCCCCACCCACGCGCTCGGCGCGCAGAGTGAATCCGCCCGTGCCGTTGAGCGTCGCGCCGATCACCTTGTCGCCGGGTTTCTTTTCCACCGGGATAGATTCGCCCGTAATCATGGACTGATCCACCGCGCTTGTCCCTTCCGCCACCACGCCATCCACCGGGATTTTCTCGCCGGGGCGGACGCGCAACAGGTCGCCCTTTTGTATCTCCGCAAGCGGAAGATCTGCTTCGCTGCCATCGGCGTGGATAATATGCGCCACTTTAGGCGCGAGATCGAGCAAGGCACGCATGGCGTTGCCGGTCTGGGCGCGTGCCTTGAGTTCCAGCACTTGCCCAAGCAGCACCAGCGCGGTGATGACCGCAGCCGCCTCGAAATACACGTCCACCGGATTGCCTTCTCCGAACCAGCGGGCGAACGCACCTGGCAGCAACGTCACTGCCACGCTGTAGGTGTATGCCGCACCCGTGCCAAGCGCGATCAGGGTGAACATATTGAGGCTGTGATGCCGGAGGGAAGCAACTCCGCGCACAAAGAACGGCCAGCCGCCCCACAGCACCACCGGCGTAGCAAGCACCATCTGGAACCACAGCGAAGCCTGGCTCTGCATGAATCCGTGTGGCAGGCCGGGGATAACGTGCGCACCCATCGTCATCAGCAGGAGCGGCAACGCCAGGATCGCGGAAACCCGGAACCGCCGTGTCATATCTTTCAATTCAGGATCAGGCGCATCCTCACGTGCCACCTTCTCCGGCTCCAGTGCCATACCGCAGATGGGGCAGCTCCCAGGCTTCGGCTGCCGCACCTGCGGGTGCATCGGGCAAGTGTAGATTACACCTGCATCTGGCAGGATGCCTTTTTTAGACGCAGCAGGATGCGCGTGTTTATGCGGGCAGTTGTCGCCATGCTGCGAATGATCTTCACTTTCTGCGTACTGATGCTGCATCTAATGACAACCGTCTTTATGTTCATGCTTCGCATTATTTTCTTGGTCGTTATCCTCGCCATTTTTACTATGGGTATGATGCTTTCCATGCATGAACAGGTGCGATAACGGGCACAACAGAATCACCAGGAACGGCAATGCGCCCAGTATATGCTGCTGATGTACTATAATCAGGTACAGGCCGAGCACCGCCAGTGCAACTAACGCAACAATGCCCTTGGTGCTTTTCCACCAAGGGCAGGATGACTGTTTTTTACTCATAACATCTCCAGTAAAAAGTGCTATTGCGCAGGATGATGGCTCTTATGGTCGGTGCTATTGTCAGCCTTGGGTGTAGCAGGAGCGGCATCCGTAGCGGGTTGTGCCGCGCCGCCCATCATGCCGCCCATCATCCCCATGCTGCCACCCATCATGCCGTGCATCTTTTCCATGCGCTCATGCATCTGCTGCATATCCTTCATCATATCGCCCATCATGCCGTGCATCTTTCCCAGCTGCGCTTTCATGTCCGGATTATCCGTTTTCTGCATCATGTCTTCCGTATCCTTCAGCATGGTTCCCATATTGCCCTGCATGGTATCCATGCTCGCAGCCATCGGGCATATCTGGCTATCCGTGCACTGCATCGCGCTTCCTTTTTGCCCCTCGGATGCCTTGGTATCGGCGGCCTGCGCAGAGGTGGTGAATGAAGCAGCAATCAGTAATGCGGCGGCGGTAGTCACAAGAAACTTTTTCATACTATTCTCCGTAGGTTGGTGATGATTAATATCGTTAGGCGACTATAAGGAATCCATGCGTAAGTTGTTTGACCTGGATCAAACCTTTCTATTCCTTCAGGTAGGCTTTCAGCAAGGAAAGTGCACTTTTTGATTTCCGTATCTGGGCAGCCGACTTGGAAACATCACGTTCGTGGGTGGCTTCGTGGAAATCATCCAGCGTTTTGGAGAACTGGGTGATCGCACCTTTCAGCCGTGCCTGCTTATCCGCAGCAAGCGTTTCAGCATGATGGGTGAGCGCATCCGTGGCGTTCTGTATATCCATAAGTTTCTCATGCCAGGCATTCATCACCGTACCATTGCTGAAAAAATTTTCCCGGTTTGCATCCGAGATGGAGCTTTCCATCGTAGCAATGCCATCCTCCAGCACCTTCAGTGCCTGTTCGGTGGAAAGCGGTGCTTTTTCTACCTGTGCCTGCATATGCTCCGGTGCTTTATGCTCCGCGCTCTCGCTGGCGTAAACAGGCTGGAAAGAAGCAAGCATGGCGACCATAGTGGTGGAGAGTAAAAACTTTTTCATAAACAATCCTTTTGGGTTGAGGCCTTTTCGGCTGAGGGTTGATCCGCCAGCATCCTGGTGACCGGCTTTCTGCCAAATCTCCAGAATACCAGCGGACGGACGGTGAGATCGAGCAAGGTACTCGAAAACAATCCGCTGAAGATCACCACTGCTACCGGATGCAGGATTTCCCTGCCCGGCTGGTCGGCGGCAAGAATCAGCGGAATCAGCGCGAGCGAGGCGGTGCTGGCGGTCATCAGCACCGGCACAAGCCGCTCCTGGGTTCCGCGCACGATCATCGGCAGATCGAAGCGTTCGCCCTCATGTTTCATCAAATGCAGATAGTGCGCGATCATCATGATGCCGTTCCGCGCGGCGATGCCGGTGAGGGTAACGAACCCCACCATCGTGGCGATGGAGAACACCCCGCCGGTCAGCCACACGCCCGCCACCGCGCCGATAAACGCAAGCGGGATGGAGAGCATCACCTGAAGTGCCAGGTTCACACTCCTGAAATGCGCGTATAGTACCAGGAACATACCGGCAGCGGAGAGGAGGCTCAATCCGAAAATCATCCGGGAAGCCGAGGCCTGGCTCTCGAACTGCCCGCCATAGGTGATGAAATAGCCGGGCGGTAGTTTTACTTTATCATGGAGCGTGGATTTCACCTTATCCACCACGCTTACCAGATCCGCACCGGAGACATTAGCCTGCACCACGATGCGCCGCTGCATATTCTCGTGGTTGATGATGTTCGGGCCTTTGGCTTCCTCTACGTCCGCCAGCATTCCCAGGGGAATGATGCCGCCAGCGAGCGTATCCACCGGGATGTTCCTGATGGCATCAGCATCGCTCCGCGCCTTATCGGAAAGGCGCATGGTCACATCGTGGATTTTCTGGCCGTCCACGATCTGGCCGATGGTTTTGCCGTTCATGGCGAGTTCTGCATATTCCGCCACTTCACCCGCCATCACACCGTATTGCACGGCTTTGTCCCGGTTGATGCGCACATGAAGTTCCGGAATCAGCACCTGCTTTTCCACCGAGAGATCCACAATGCCGGGGACGGAAGCCATCACTGCGCGTATTTCCTCGGCCTTATCGCGCAGCACACCTAAATCATTTCCGAAAATCTTGATGGCGATCTGCGCGCGCACACCGGAAAGCATATGGTCGATGCGGTGGGAAATCGGCTGGCCGATATTCACCACGATACCGGGAATCTGGTCAAGCTGTGCGCGAATATCGTCCAGTATCACCCGCCGGGAACGCCGGGATTCCCTGAATTCCACTTCGATTTCCGAGGAATGAACACCTTCCGCATGGTCATCCTGCTCCGCCCTGCCAGTGCGCCTGCCAGTCTTGGCCACTTCCGGAACCTGGTGGATGAGGTTCTCCGCAATCGTACCGATGCGACCGGATTCCTGCAACGACGTGCCCGGCGCGGATACCACGTTGATGGTGGCACTGCCCTCGTTGAACGGCGGGAGAAATTCTCTGCCCATGAAGGGCACTGCGGCGGCGGCGATAATAAAGAGCGCACTCACAATTGTCAGTACGAACATGGTATGTGGAAACGCCCAGGCGAGGAGGCGCGCCTCGATGGCCTTGATGCAGCGGATGAGCCAGCCCTCGTGCGCTTCCGCCAGATGCTTCATCTTCGGCAGCAGGTAATAGCAAAGCGCGGGCGTTACCGTGAGCGAGACGATCAGCGACGCAAGAATGGAAACAATATAGGCGATCCCCAGCGGTGCGAAAATGCGGCCTTCGATGCCCTGCATGGCGAAAAGCGGGATGAACACCAGCACCACGATGATGGTGGCGAAGACGATGGAGTTCCGTACTTCGCTGGAGGCAGCGTAAATCACGCGCAGCGGCGGTTGTGGAGCAGTGGCATGACGGTTTTCGCGCAGGCGGCGGAATACGTTTTCCACACCCACGATGGCATCATCCACCAGCTCGCCGATGGCTACCGCCAGCCCGCCCAGCGTCATGGT
>JAHFPR010000247.1 GCA_023269645.1 Alphaproteobacteria bacterium
GGGCTTATGAGCACCGCCGGTCACGTCGCAATTACGGCCACGGACAAGACCACGCTGTATCTTGCCAGCTTCAAAATAGGAAACCGGGACAGGATCGGCGGCAATTTAGGAGTGCCGATCAATGATCGGGACGCTGATCTCCTCGCCTTTGAGCCTGATGATGTTGTCACGCTTCGTCTGCGCAATACCGGGACGGTCGAACAGCACGTCCTGGTGAATGTGCGTTGGTGTTGACGAAAACACGCTAAAATGCGATAATTCCCCTATATAACTTAGGAAACACGCAAATGACGCTTACCATCCCGCCTGAACTGGAGCAGCAACTCACTGCGCTCGCCAAGGAAACCGGGCGCAACGCGAGGGTGCTCGCGGCGGAAGCATTGCGCCAATACCTCGCGCGGGAAGAGCGCACCATTGCGAGAATACGCCTGGGCATTGCCGCCGCCGAGCGTGGGGACGGGATACCGCACGCGCAGGTCATGGCGGAACTGGACGAGATACTCGCCGACGCGGAACGGCGGCAGTGACGGAAGTTATCTGGACACCGCCCGCACGAAACGAGTTGCGAAAGGCCTTTGCCTTTATTGCCAACGACAATCCGCGCGCCGCTGAGCAGGTGCGGAATAGAATCCAGAATGCAGCGGATGACCTGGTGCTCTTCCCAAACCGGGGGCGCTATGGCATCGTCGAAAACACCCGCGAACTTCTCGTACCACATACCTCTTATATCATCGTCTACCGCGTCATTGGTGATGTTGTGTGGTTGCTCGACATCTTCCACTCCGCGCAGGATTACCACCCGGAAGTGGCGCACTGACCGCCGCGCGCGGCCACACCTGCCCTGTTGATGGGCGGTGGCCGCGCTTCGCTGAGGCGCTAACGATTTATTAACCATTTATCCCGTATAATCGGGGCAAAGGGGCGCAGGGTGCTGCGCCCGGAAAGGAATGTAACCCCAGTGACGGAGCAAGGTGGTGATGGATGATGCAACGACGGAAAAGCGATTGACGAACGGGCGCACCGTGCAGGAAATGGTCGCGGGGCTGGAAGCATTCACGCGGGAACTGGAAAATAACCTGAGCCGCGACTGGATCGAACCACTCGACAAGCTGGCTGATAGTAAACCCGTTGAAAGCCACGAAGAAAAGGCCATGCGGAGGGCACATAACAAGCTCGCCGAAGGCATCCGGGCAGAGAAGGATCGGGAGGCCACGGCAGCTTTGGGCGGCACGGTGCGGCAGCTTTTTAGAGGCCTTAGTCCATCCTACTTCAAGCAAGGGCTACCGGCAGGATTGGAGCGGGAGAACAGCCTCCTCGGAAAGATGTTCGGCGGCAGGACGGAAGCCGAAGCGCAGTTCATCGAACACTTCAAAAGTGAAGCGCACGGTCTTGGCGAGGCGGAACAGGCCGAAGTGCTCAAGGCCACCGAAAAACGCGGGCAGGCGCTGCGGAAAGAAACCGGCAAAGGACAGGCGCGGTAGGCAGGAAACGTGACTAGAGCGCGCGAATGCCGCGATTTTACGCCGGAGCCGACTTGCTACTGAGGGATGCGGGCATCACAGTTCTTCCATGCTGTCGTCCTGGGGATTGATTGCCGTCCTGAGTGTCGCAATCCTCGTGGGGGCGGTGGTGCTCCTAATGGGCGGCCTCGCGATGTTTCTGGAGTTCACGGGGAAATACCCCAAGCTCACGCTGATTGGAGTGCCTCTCGTCATCGTCTATTTACTCTTCGCCCGGTGCGAAAGTAACTGGAATAGCGCAGCGGCGGCGCGTTCCGGAGCAACGAAGGCGGTTCCACGATAGTGTGATCGTGATGGCTCTTATGAAATCCTCGGCGCTCCGTTTCCGAGCACCGTGGTCGTGTTTGCCCCGGCGAAGTGATGGACGGGGCTTGACGGCAGTATTATCTATTGGTATTATACTGATACGGTAACTTTTGGAGCAAGCGCCATGTCCAAGAACACGAGCATCACCCTCGGCAGTCACTTCAACGATTTCATCGCGCACGAAGTAGCATCCGGGCGCTTTGGCACGACAAGCGAAGTGGTGCGGGCGGGGCTGCGGCTTCTTGAACTCGAAGAAAAGAAACTCGAAGCTCTGCGCGCCGCTATCGCCGAAGGCGACGCCAGCCCGGAAAGCAACGACCTCGACGGCGAAGCCGTCTTTGCCGAATTGCTTTCAGGGTTAGAGGGCGAGCCAGCGCATGGGTAGCTTCCGCCTCACGCCAAAAGCAAAAGCTGACCTGACAGAAATCAGAGATTACACGCGCCGCACACATGGCAAAGCACAGTGCGCCCGCTACCTCCTCGACCTGCAAACAGCCTTCCGCCAACTGGCAGAAAACCCCTCGCTTGGTCGTCAATGCGACAACATCTCCCCCGGCTTGCAGAGAATGGAACACGCGCACCATGTCGTGTTCTTCCGAAGTAAGCCTTACGGT
>JAHFPR010000248.1 GCA_023269645.1 Alphaproteobacteria bacterium
TTGGCGAGGCGAGCGTTCATAGCGTTCACACGTTGGGTGTATGTCTGGTGCGTCGGCATGATGGCGGGCATATTCTTCCCCTTATCGTTATGAATTGTACTGCACTGCAATAATGCAGCACTGTGACAAGAATAGTCAAATAAAGAATCCGAAATCTTCCGACAGACCACCGTCACATCGGCGGAGGCGGGGGCAAGAATGATGGAGCAAGGCTGAATCAGCACGACTTCAGCATGACTAGCTAGGTTCAATCACCATTTAAATTAACGCGTTTATATACCTAGCAAACCTAACACCTATCCGAGCCTAATCTTCTCTACGACAACCACTAAAACCAAAGCACTATATAGCTGCAGGGGCGTTATTATTCACCATTGTTGGTGGTGTTGTGCCAATTGGCCAAGACTTCCTCCCGATCTGCATATGAGGGTTCGATTTCCTTCACCTGCTCCAGGACTTTTTGCAGATTTCTTCTCCGCAGGAAAGTGGTTCTCCATAAGACATTGATTTTACGTGGTTTTTTAATAAGAAAACATTGTATTGCAGGGAGCGGACGGGTGCGCTATAAGGCAGACGGTCTGTTCCCCCGATACGGAGAACATCATGCCCTATGTGCAGGTAACGCTCTGGAAACCATACCGGATGGTTATATTCATAAGGACTTGACGCAGGTCAATAACTTTACATATTGGTGTGTATAGACCGGGTACATGAATCTGATTTCGTTTTAATTATCAACCTAAGGAGAATGTTATGAAGAAGTTTCTGATTACGACTGCCGTAGCTCTGCTGATTGCCGCTCCGACCTATGTTTCTGCGCAGCCTGCTGCCGAAAAGGCCGCTGATGCGAAAGCTCCTGTAACGCAGGAAGTGAAAGCCGATGCACAGGCGGATGCGCTGAAAAGCTGCGCTGCCGTGGTGAAGGATGGCAAGGTTGCTGAAGGTGCTCCGAAAGAACTGGCTACGAAGTGCCAGGAACTCGTCACGAAGTGTGATGAAACGGTGAAGCCAGGTGCTGCCGTTCCTGCCGCTGAAGTTACGAAGTGCCAGGAATTCCTGAAGGGTGGCGTTGCCGCTCCGAAGGCTGCTCCGGCTGCTGGTGCTCCGAAGGCTGAAGAAGGCGCGAAGCACTAATACGCAGTAATAGCATATGGGGAAACCCGCATGGCACTGTTGCCGTGCGGGTTTCTTTTTGACCCCCTTATAATCACTCGCCGGAAAAGGGGTATTATCGCCCACGTGAAGGGGGAGGCGGCATGGCGGCAAAACCCCTGTCCAGCTGTTGCTCGTGCATCGGCTTGAATTCATTGCTCACAGGGTCGAGCACCATCAGGCGATAGGTTTCAATTTCGATGACCCAGCCATGCAGGGTAAGCGTTCCGGCCTGCTCCGCCGCCGCCACTTCCGGATAGGTGCGCAGGTTATGGAGGCTCTGGCGCACGGCTTCCTGCTCCATCGCGCGCGCCTGTTCATCGAGTGTGCCGCCTTGTGCCCGGATGCGGTCACGGGTTTCCTGCAGCGGCGCGAGATGACGCTGGACGTGCGGCAGATCCGCCCCGTGCAGGCAGGCCTCGATGCCGCCGCAATGGGTGTGCCCCATCACCACGAAATCACGCACTTTTTTCTCCCTCACGGCAAACTCCACGAAGGAAGATTCATTGGGGCGGTCATCGTTTTCCTTTCCCTCCATGCCGCTGATAAGGGCGGCAATATTGCGCATTATGAGTGCCTTTCCGCGCGGGATGCCGAGATTGCTGGTGGGATCAACGCGCGCATCCACGCAGCCGATAAACGCGGTTTCCGGATTATGGGGCGGCACAATGCTATGTTCCGGAAGCACCAGCGTTTTCTGCAACTTGCGTATATTATCGATGAGGGTCATGGGGTGGGGTTATTTTTGTTCATATTTATTTCGTCTTTTGTACGCCATTTTGTCCCAGAAACTCAATGCCAGCGGCTTCCAGTGCTGATCTTAAGGATTGCATGGAATTATAGTGCACGGTTTCTTTCCCGGACTCAAAATTTTTCACCGTACCAATGCTTATATGCGCTTTTTCTGCCAAATCCTGCTGGTTCCAGCCCAGCAAGCCCCGCGCTGCCCGAATTTGTGCTGGTGTGATGATCATATGGGATTGACTTAAAGTAGATATATCGCTATAAAGAAAAAATATAAACTTTTAAGCTATAAGCGAGATGTTTCCCGCGTCCCTTAACCTTGCGAGATATACTTCATTGCAGGTGGAACGTCAATTTTTCTGGAAAGAGGAGATTGTTATGTCCATCCCCAAACACTATAGTGTTTCCAGATAATATTCTTACAGAATATTATTTGGCATACGCTGCCTCCGGCGCGGAAAACCAACTCTTTCGGAGTTGGTTTTCATAGTCATACCCGATAAAAATGTAAGATTTTTATCGGGTATGACT